>JAGRIO010000147.1 GCA_020443225.1 Pseudomonadales bacterium | reverse complement strand
GGCAGTTTCCTGATTGCTCGTCACAGGGAAAGTGTTCTTAAGTGTTTCTGAAGAAACGTCAAAAAATTGATCTGAACAGGCTAACAGACTGGGAAAGTTGTAATTCTGGTCTATGCTGAACAAAACGGTCTGTAACAGGACCTTGATTACAATAACCATATGTATGAGGACTTACGATGTCTATCTGGGCTTCTACTTCACAAGACGGACGCGCACTGACAATTAACATTGAAGGACGATTTGATTTCAGTGCCCATCAGGATTTTCGTGAGAGTTACGAGAAAACGGACATGGATCCCGATGAGTACTGCGTTGACATGAAAGATACTACCTATCTCGACAGCTCGGCACTGGGTATGTTACTGCTGCTTCGTGATCATGCCGGTGGTGACAGCGCCAATATTAAAATCGTCAACTGCAATCCTGATGTTAAAAAGATACTGACAATATCGAATTTTGAACAGCTGTTCAGAATTGACTGAACGTTCGGTGCAATCCGGCGAGTCGCACCCTCGTACAATTAATGGTGGTATATGGATCAGATTAAGGTACTGGTAGCCGACGATAATGAATCAGACAGAATGATTCTGTCGACGATTCTGAAAAAGCAGGGGCACCAGGTGGTTCAGGCTGAAAATGGTCAGCGGGCGGTAGAGCTTTTCACCTCTGAACAGCCCCATCTTGTGCTGATGGATGCGCTGATGCCAGAGATGGATGGTTTCGAAGCCGCTCGGTTGATCAAGTGTCTGGCCGGGGAAGATCTGATTCCCATCATCTTTCTGACATCCTTGCGGGATGCTTCGAGTCTGGCACAATGTCTTGATGCCGGTGGTGATGACTTCCTCAGTAAACCCTATAACCGGGTCATCCTTGAGGCTAAGATCAACGCGTTTCAACGCATGCGACAAATGCATAAAACGCTGCAGAAACAGCGTGATCAGATTGCTGCTAATAACTCATATCTTCTTCAGGAACAGCGGGTCGCCAAAGCTGTTTTTGACAATGTCGCGCATAGTGGTTGTCTGGATGCGCCCAATATTCAGCACTTGCTGTCGCCGCTGGCAGTCTTCAACGGGGATGTATTGCTGGCAGCACGCAAGCCCTCGGGTGGTATGCATATACTGCTGGGCGATTTCACCGGCCACGGCCTGCCAGCAGCAGTAGGTGCCATGCCACTTGCAGAAATCTTCTATGGTATGACAACCAAGGGATTCGGTATGACCGATATCCTGCGGGAAATTAATCTGAAGCTGAAATCGATTCTGCCTGTAGGCGTATTCTGTTGCGCGGGTATGGTCGATCTGAGCTTTCGCAAGCGTAGCATCTCGGTTTGGCTTGGTGGTGTTCCCAACTGCTATCTGATCAGAACCAACGGTGAACGTGAGGTGCTGAGCTCTAATCACTTGCCAGTCGGGGTTCTGGGCAGAAGAGAATTTGATGATACCTGTTACGAACTGACCATGGAGCTGGGAGACCGTTTTTACCTCTGGTCCGACGGTATCCACGAAGCCCGTAACGAAAATAATGAAATGTACGGTGAGGATCGGTTACTCAGCATCATTGATGCAAACGAAAATCAGAACATGCTGTTTTCTGAGATTCGCGATGACGTCACGGAACATATTCAGAACAGTTCCCGTGATGACGATATCACGATGCTGGAAGTGATGATGGTAGAGGAATCGGCTCTCAGTTTCGAGAATGCCGAATTCGAGGCTGGCGCAGTTTCCGGTCCCACCGACTGGAGTATGAAGTATCGTTTCGGGGCTGTTACACTCAGGGACTTTAACCCATTACCCTTATTACTCCATTTGTTGATGGAAGTACCTGGTCTGAGACCTCACAGCGGTACGCTCTATACGATGCTGGCTGAACTGTTTTCAAATGCGCTCGAACATGGTGTCATAGGCCTCAGTTCACGACTGAAAGCCAGCCCGGAAGGATTTGCCAGCTATTATGAAGAACGGCAGAAAAGACTGGCTAGTCTGCAGGAAGGTTTTGTCGAATTTGAATTTGTCCACACACCCTTGCCAGACGGTGGTGAGCTGATCATTCGGGTGATGGACAGTGGTAAGGGTTTCAACTATCAGAAGCACAATACTAACGATACCGGTGATGAGGATTTTCACGGACGGGGAATTCCTCTGGTTTCCAGTTTGTGTCAGAACTTGCGTTATGTCGGATGTGGTAATCAGGTAGAAGCCTGCTTTGAATGGAGGCGGGAAGCGTAAGCCCGGCTTGGAGAATAACTATGAATGATATCGCTGCGCTGCCGCGTCTTGACGAAGTTGTCATCGCTGAGCTGAAAGAAATTATGGAAGAAGACTTTGCGATGTTGTTAGAAACCTGGCTGCAGGATGCTGTTGATCGCGTCAGTGCTATTGATGGCTCTTTTGCGGACAAAAATGCCGAAGCATTGCGGGAAGCCTCTCACAGTTTTAAGGGCAGCTGCTCTAATATTGGTGCTGCACGGTTGTCGCAACTGTCCGCTGTGGTTGAGCAGAAAGCTCGTGATGGCCAGATTGATGGCATTGAAGATTTATTGCAGGACCTGAAGTCTGAATACCAGGCGGTAAAAGTTCTGGTGGAAGCGGAAGTCAGCGCCTGATGTTGTCGCTAATTCTCTGATCAAAGCCACAATAACCTTCGCTCGTCTTATCCTGCCCCGCAACTGGCATGTGAGTTGCATTCATCCCTGCTGTGTGAGTTAACCCAATGCAGAGATAGTCCCTATGAGTAACCCGATTTCACCTCTTTCCAGTGACCTGCTTCGAAAGCCCCGGTTAACGGGTGCTGCAGAGGATGAGGCTGTTGAAGAACCTTTCAGAGCGGTTGCGGACAAGCTGGCTGCAGAACCAGATACCGGCAATCCATTGCCACCGGAGGTTACCGTTGAGGAGGTTTTCAGTGCCGATCTCGAAATCACCGTGGCTATGGGTGATGCAGACGCAGAAAGTCCGCCAGAGCCCGGCGAACTGCTGCTGGTCGCTGCGGGTTTCGTGGTGGAGTCTGTTGCCGCCAGTGCCGGGGATGACGCTTCAGCTGCTACTGCGACCCTGTCAGCGAAAACAGCGCCCGGTCTTATGACCACAACAGAACTGAATTCGCCGAAAGGTCCGGCCGTTTCCGCGGAAGCAGAAATGGCAGGCGAGGGTAGTACCAAAGAGTTTCGCGCTCTGCTGCAAACCATGGCGACTGATTCGCCGACACCAGCCAGCAATGCGCAGGCACAGCTGCAGAGTGTGCCAAAACCGGCGGCCCCTCCAGCTGCTGAACTGGCGGTGCCGGTCAAAGTCGCTGAACCAGGCTGGCAGGACAGCATGGCGGGGCGCATCACGTTCATGGTTAATCAGAAAATTTCGGTAGCGAGAATACATGTGACGCCGCCTGAGATGGGACCGGTTGAAGTAAAGGTCAATCTCAATCATGACCAGGCCAGTGTCCATTTTGTCAGCCATTCAGCACAGGTTCGCGATGCACTGGAACAATCGGTGCCCCGGTTGAGGGAAATGCTGGAAGCAGGTGGCTTTGCACTGGTGGACTCGCAGGTATCTGATCAGTCTGACCGGTCTGGTTCAGACGGGCAACGACAGGGTTCCGGTAATGAGCCTCTGGTCGATGCGGCGCAAGAGGAAGTGAAGGCGACTGCCGTGCCGGAAGGCGCTATCGACTTCTACGCCTGAAACCACTGAAATTTGACAGAAAAATTTCCTATTTACCGTCAAAAAAACACAGCGTGGTCTACACTTATTTTCAGAGGGCTGGCAAGTGCCTGAAAAGTGTCGATGGCACGCGGGTTGCTTGACCGGGTCCTCAGACATCATTGTTGACGGAAATGTGGCAGTCCTGTGGGATTGCCAACTGAGGAATAGCAACACATGGCCGATGAAGATATCGAGGTCGAAGGCGGCGAAGGCGAAGGTAAGTCAGGCAAGCTGAAGATTATTCTGCTGATCGTCGGGGTACTGGTCTTGCTGGGGGCTGCAGTGGGTGGAACCGTTTTCTACATGCAATCCACTATGCAGGCACCCGCGACTGAAGTTGCAGGTGAAGGCGCCGTTGAGGCCGAGAAGGTCTACGACGACGACAGGGAAAAGGCGATTTATCACAAACTTCGCCCGGAATTTATCGTTACCTTTGATGCCAACAATCGACAGCGCTACGTACAGATGGAAGTCACCCTGGTTACCCGTGATCCGGAAACCGTAGCGTTGCTGGCCAATCACAATCCATTGATTCGTAATGCGCTCGTCCTGCTGTTTGCCCAACAGGATTATCTGGAATTGCAGACCCCGGAAGGCAAGGAAAATCTCAAGAAGCAGGCCAGAGACAAAGTAAACGAATTGTTGATGAACGAGGCAGAGAAGGAAACCATCGAAGCCGTTCTGTTCACCAATTTCGTTATGCAATAGCGGTCCGGGGATGGAATTAAACTAATGTCGATGCAGGATCTGTTATCTCAGGACGAAATTGATGCGTTGCTACATGGCGTCGACGATGGTGACATCGAAGTCGACGCAGATGTCGGCAACGGCGAAGCCAGAGGCTGGGATCTTACCAGTCAGGACCGTATCGTCCGCGGCCGCATGCCGACTCTGGAGATGATCAATGAACGCTTTGCCCGCTATACCCGAATCTCGCTGTTTAATCTGTTGCGCCACAGTGCTGACGTTGCAGTAGGTGGTATACAGATTCTTAAGTTCGGCGAGTACGTTCACACATTGTATGTACCTACCAGTCTGAATCTCATCAAGGTCAAGCCGTTGCGGGGAACCGCACTTTTCCTGCTGGATGCGAAGCTGGTATTCAAGCTGGTTGACAACTTTTTTGGTGGCGATGGTCGTCATGCAAAAATTGAAGGCCGTGAATTTACTCCGACGGAACTCAGGGTAGTGCAGCTGGTGCTGAAACAGGTTTTCATTGATCTGAAAGAAGCCTGGGGCAATGTCATGGATATTTCTTTCGAGTATGTGGGTTCGGAAGTGAATCCCTCGCTCGCCAATATCGTGACGCCCAGTGAAGTAGTAGTGGTGAATTCGTTCCACATTGAAATGGATGGTGGTGGTGGCGATCTGCACATAACCTTTCCCTATTCGATGATTGAGCCCATACGGGAACAACTGGATGCAGGCTTGCAGAGTGACGTTTCAGAAATAGACGATCGCTGGGTTAAGTCGCTGAGGGCTGAAGTTCTGAACTGCAATGTCGATCTGAATTGTGTACTCGCAGAGAGGGAGATCGCCCTGCGGGATCTGGTAGACCTGCAACCAGGCGATGTGATTCCCATAGAAATGCCCGATGTTCACGTACTAACCGCTAACGATGTTCCTATGTTTAAAACCAGGCTGGGCCGTGTTGGTGACAATCTGGCAATGAAAATTCTTGAACCGGTCAGGGAAGACTGACGTTGAGGGTCCGATAAAATGAGTGATGAAGACGATATCCTGAATGATATGGATGGCGAAGTTGATCAGGATTCCATGGCAGACGACTGGGCCGCAGCTATGGAAGAACAGGTCGGTCAGGACGGGCTGGCAACCGCTGAGCTCGACGAGCTGATTGATGATTCTCCTACCCGCCGTCAGGGAGGAGATAACCCTGATCTTGATGTCATCCTGGATATACCGGTACAGATCAGCATGGTAGTGGGTGCGACCCAGATCAACATCCGTAACCTGTTGCAGCTGAATCAGGGTTCTGTCATCGAACTTGACCGGTTGGCGGGCGAACCGCTGGATGTCATGGTTAACAACACCCTGATTGCCCACGGAGAAGTTGTGGTGGTGAATGAAAAATTCGGCATCCGACTGACTGATGTTGTCAGCGCGGCAGAGCGCATCAGAAAGCTGGGCTGACAATGACAACATCAGTTATTCAGGTAGTGATTTCGCTGGCCGGGGTAGTCGGGCTGATATTGCTGTTCGCATTCCTGGTGAAGAAAGCTGGTGCAGTGCGACCGCCGGATACCTCCCCTATGAGGGTGATTGCGACGCTCAGTACCGGTGTTAAGGAAAAACTGATTCTGGTGCAGCTGGGTCACTGCCAGATTCTGTTCAGCTCATGTGGTAAAGGGCTGGAAAAAGTTCATGTATTTGAAGAGCCGGTGATCGATCCACTGCAACACTCATCACAGCTGATTGGTCAACAGTTGCAGGAGATCATCTCGCGTCGCTGACAGACAAGCGCAGGGATGATTTATATATTTCAGGCAGGATGCTTATGAGGTCAGGGACAACCATGCAACGGGTCACACAAATGTTAGTGTTGCTGACGACCCTGTTGTGCACCCAGCTGATGGCGGCCGAAGCGGCACCGCCGCCAGCGCCACAAACTTTTGAGTCTGCTGTCAGCTCGCTGGCGAACAGTGGTGCGGGTCTTGGTATTCCGGCTGTTACTCTGGTGCAGGGCGAAGACGGGGGGACATACACCGTTACCCTGCAGATCCTGGCCGTCATGACCGCGCTGACGCTGCTGCCTTCCATTGTAATGATGATGACGTGTTTTACCCGGATCATTGTTGTATTCGCGATTCTGCGTCAGGCTCTGGGTTTGCAGCAGACACCGTCCAATCAGGTGCTGATAGGTCTGGCGCTGTTTCTGTCATTTTTTATTATGTCGCCGGTATTGCAGGAGGCTAACAGGGTAGGTCTGCAACCTTATCTGGCGGAAGAAATTACCCCGGTGCAGGCAGTCAATAATGCCCTGGTGCCTTTTCGTGAATTCATGCTGGCTCAGACCCGGGAAGATGATCTTGCCCTTTTTGTACGCATCTCCCACAGTGAAAAGCCAGCCAGCCCGGAAGAGGTCAGTTTCTTTCTGCTGGCGCCAGCCTTTGTAACCAGCGAGCTGAAAACGGCGTTTCAGATCGGCTTCCTGCTGTTCATTCCGTTTCTGGTTATTGATCTGGTTGTTGCCAGTGTACTGATGTCCATGGGTATGATGATGTTGTCGCCCATCATTATCTCGCTGCCTTTCAAACTCATGTTGTTTGTACTCGTTGATGGCTGGGCCATGGTGATCGGTTCGCTGGCGGGTAGTTTTGGATTCTGAAGGAGTAAGACTATGACCCCTGCCGTCGTGCTCAGTGTCTTTGGTGAAGCCATGATGCTTATCGTGATTCTGGTGGCAGCCATAGTTGTGCCCAGTTTATTGGTAGGTCTGATGGTCAGCGTGTTTCAGGCTGCGACTCAGATCAACGAACAGACGCTGTCCTTTTTACCGCGGCTGCTGGTAACCCTGGCAACTATCATGGTGCTGGGGCCGTGGATTCTTCACCTCTTGCTGGAGCACGCAAACCGTCTGATCATTAACATTCCGTTGATCATCGGGTGAATACGCTGGGATTCATGATCAGCGAAGCTGAGCTGATGGAGGCCGTCGCAGGCTTTTTCTGGCCGTTCTTTCGCATTGGTGCCTTCATGATGACGGTTCCGGTTATCGGTACCCAGCTGGTTTCGCCAAGAATCCGCATCGGTCTCACTGCAGCCATGGCTATCGCAGTGTCTTCTGCACTGCCAGCGCCGCCGGTTACCGACCTGATGTCACCTGCTGCCTGGGTCGTTGTGGCAGAACAGATCCTGATAGGCATTTCCATGGGCTTTATTGTGCAACTGATGTTTCAGATATTTATTCTGGCAGGGCAGATCATTGCCATGCAGATGGGACTCGGTTTTGCCTCTATGGTCGATCCGGCGAACGGAATTAATGTGCCCATTATTTCCCAGTTCTATCTGATGCTGACGACGCTCATCTACCTGTCCCTGAACGGACATCTGGTCGCCATTGAAGTACTGGTGGAAAGTTTCTATGTCCTGCCGGTCAGTACTGTCTGGCATTTCGATCAGCTGATGCGCATTGTGTCGCTGGGCAGCTGGATGTTTGCCAGTGCCGTATTTGTTTCCCTTCCGGCGGTTTCAGCCATCCTGATCATTAACTTTGCATTCGGGGTTATGACCCGGGCCGCGCCTCAGTTGAATATTTTCTCACTCGGTTTTCCTTTCACCATGCTGATGGGACTGATCATCATGATGTTTGGCCTGTCGGGTTTCCTGCCGCAGTATCACGCACTGGTCTCGGACTGTCTGATGATGTTGCGCGACATCTTTAATACACCGGTCTGAGCATGGCGGAAGAAGAAAGTTCCCAGGAAAAAACGGAGGAACCCACCTCCAAAAAGCTGGAAAAAGCCCGTGAGGAAGGCCAGACCCCGCGTTCCAAGGAGCTCAACACCCTCGCAGTATTGCTGGGAGGCTCAATCGGTTTGTTTGTCTTTGGTAATGTGTTTTACGAAGCTGGTCGTGATCTGTTTGCTTTCAATTTTTCCATCGAACGGGTCGATGGCTTTGACGAAACCCGTATGCTTGCTCATATCGCCAAGTCAGCACGCATTGGCATGTTTGTATTGCTACCCTTCTTTGCTGTCATGCTCATTGCCTCACTGATTGGCCCGCTGTCACTGGGTGGCTGGCTGTTGTCAACAAAGGTGATCGCACCAAAGTTTTCCCGACTGGATCCGTTGGCGGGTATTAAAAGGATGTTCTCGGTTAATTCACTGGTGGAACTCGGGAAATCTGTCGCCAAGGTTCTGGTCGTATCAGCGGTAGCCATTGCTACCCTGTATTTCAGTGTTCCGGGTTTGCGGATGCTGGGTATGCAGGATTTGCAGGTCGCGATTGATTCGGCGACTGTCATCATTATGACGGCTTTCTTTCTGATGAGCCTGTCGATTCTGCTGATTGCTGCGATCGACGTGCCGTTTCAGATTGTCCAGCATGTTAACAAACTGAAGATGAGCATGCAGGAAGTCAAAGATGAAATGAAGAACACTGAGGGCAAACCTGAAGTCAAGAGCCGGATCCGCCAGGTTCAGCAGGAAATGTCCCGTGGGCGCATGATGTCTGCGGTGCCGGACGCAGATGTCATTATCACGAACCCGACACATTTCGCCGTCGCCCTGAAATATGATCCGGCTAATATGGCGACTCCGGTTGTGGTGGCCAGAGGTGTCGATAATATGGCGA
>JAGRIO010000146.1 GCA_020443225.1 Pseudomonadales bacterium | reverse complement strand
CACAATATCCTGCGGGCTTACCAGCTTCTGGTGGAGTCACTGAAGGCTCAGTCACTGAATGTCACAGAAAATGCCGCTCATGCCGAAACACCAGCAGAAGCGTTTGATGATGAGGGCGGCATCAGTGACGACGACCCTGTGCAGTCCGGGTCGGCTGATGATGAGTATAAGACTGACGAACCCGGTGAAGGGGAAGGTTCCTGTGAAGGGGAAGGTTCCGGCGAAGGGGAAGGTTCCGGCGAAGGAGAGGGATCGGGCGAGGGAGAAGGCGAGGGAGAAGGAGAAGGAGAGGGCGAAGGCGAAGGAGACGGCCAGGGCAAGGGCACTGGGGATGGTGGCCTTGAAGGCAAAGGTCAGAGTGAGCAGGCAGAAAGCGGTGAGAAAACTGACTTTGATGAACCCGGCCGCCGCCAGGCCCGGAAGCTCTGGGCGCTGCGTGAATATGCCGACTATGATCCGGACGTGGAACTTGGTACCCGCAACATCAAGATGGCACTGCGCCGGCTGAGAAAATTCGCCCGCACCTCAGCGGAACTGGAACTTGACCTGGACGCCACTATTGCATCAACGGCCCGTAGTGGCGGCCTGCTGGATATCATAGAGGTGCCGGAAAAGCGCAACTCAGTGAAAGTGTTATTACTCCTCGACGTCGGTGGTTCGATGGATGATCATATTGAACTCTGTGGCCAGTTGTTTTCTGCAGCCAGGAGTGAGTTCAAGTACCTGGAAATCTTCTATTTTCACAACTTCATCTATGAATCTGTCTGGCCCGACAATCAACGGCGGTCAGAGGAGCGGATTAAGACGCTGGATCTGCTCAGAACCTATGGTCGCGATTACAAAGTGATTTTCGTGGGTGATGCCACTATGGGTCGGCATGAAATCGCCGAGAAAGGAGGCAGCGTCGAGCATTACAATGCGGAAGCGGGGCAGGTCTGGTTTGAAAGAATTCAGGACCACTTTCGTAAAGTTGTATGGCTGAACCCGGTGAAAAAAGCTGACTGGCAGAACTTCTATACCATTGTGATGGTACATCGACTCATCGACGAGAAGATGTACCACCTCAGTGTGGACGGCATCGAAGAAGCGATGCGCTATCTGGTTCGCTGAGCCTTTCTTAGTCTGGTAAGCCCAGAACCCGCTTGGCTATCACGTTAAGCTGAACTTCCGAGGTTCCGCCTTCAATAGAGTTCGCCTTTGAGCGCAACCACTCACGGGTCACGTTCAGCTCACGAGGTTCAAAGCCGTCACCTTCCCAGCCAAGACTGTTGGTGCCCATGGTTTCGAGAGTGACTTCATAGCGATCCTTGTTATGCTCTGTACCGTAGTACTTGAACATAGACGAGGTAGCAGAGGGGCCGGTGCTGAGTTTGGCTTCCTCTGCTGACCGTCGCATAGTCAGTGCAAACACCTGACCATTCATCTTGTGCTGAGTGATTCTGTCACGGATGGCGGAATCAGCAATCTTGCCGCCGGCTTCGCCGAAATTGCGTTTTGCAACTGCTTCCAGCGAGTTGACGTCGTTTTTGCTTCGCCCGCCCATACCCATGTTAGAGATCATGGTGCGTTCATGCTGCAGCAGCCGCTTGGCGATAGTCCAGCCTTCATTGAGCGGAGGTATCAGGTTGGCCTTGGGCACCCGAACGTCATCGAAGAACGTTTCGCAGAAGGGTGAAGACCCGCTGATCAGCTTGATGGGTTTGGTGGTCACACCGGGGCTGGTCATATCGAACAGAATGAAACTGATACCAGAATGTTTGGGAGCATCAGGATCAGTGCGGACCAGACAGAAAATCCAGTCGGCTTTATCGGCATAGGAAGTCCAGATTTTCTGACCATTGATGACATAGGTGTCTCCATCAAGTACGGCCTTTGTCTGCAGACTGGCCAGATCAGAACCAGAGCCCGGTTCACTGTAACCCTGACACCAGCGGATCTCGCCCTTGATGATGCCCGGAATATGCTGCTTTTTCTGTTCCTCAGTTGCAAATTCCAGTAACACCGGACCCAGCATGCTGATGCCAAAAGAGGTCAGAGCCGGTCGGGCGCGGATTCGGCCAAGCTCCTGTTGCAGAATCAGGTTTTCTTCTTTAGAGAGACCGCCACCGCCGTATTCTGCGGGCCAGGTCGGGCAGGTCCAGCCTTTGGCTGCCATGCGGTCAAGCCAGACCTTGGAATCGGGATTAACATAGGTGGCATTACGGCCACCCCAGACGGTTTCTTCTTCCGGCATAGGGGTACGCATGGAAGCCGGGCAGTTTTCTTCCAGCCATGCACGGGTCTCAGCACGGAAGTGTTCCAGTTGACTCAAGATAAATCTCCTTGATTGTTCTTTCAGATGAAAATCGGTTGACGGGGATGTTACCACCGTGGAAAAAACGCTGCACTCAGGGCAGCACCGATCTCAGGGTTTCACCTCGCAGAAAGGCTTCCACATTCTCAGCCATCTGGCCGACCAGTCGTTGTCGCGACTCTTTTGCGGCCCAGGCGTTATGAGGAGTGACCAGCAGGTTTGGCAGGGAAGGCAGTGCCTGCAACAGAGGCTCTGCATCTCCGGGCGGTTCGGTATCGAGAACGTCGATGGCAGCCCCGGCGAGATGGCCGGAGGTCAGCGCAGCGATCAGTGCATTGCCGTCTACCAGACCACCTCTGGCGGTATTGATCAGGCAGGCACCTGGTTTCATAGCTGCAATAGTTCGGGCATTGATAAGATGCCGATTGTTCGCAGTCAGCGGACAGTGCAGAGTCAGAAAGTCGCTTTCGGCCAGCACTTCACTAAAGGGTATTCGCCCTTTGGTTGCCGGGCCGTCGTGATCCGGTCGGTCAGAAATCAGCAGGTTCATACCCAGGGCCGCTGCGACACCGGCAACCTTCTGGCCGAGATTGCCGTAGCCCAGGATCCCGAGGTTCTTGCCTGCCAGTTCTGTGATCTGATGGTCCAGCAGACAGAACACCCTGGCTGATTGCCAATGCCCGTTCCGCACGTCCTGCAGGTAACGGTTCATTTGCGTAGCCAGCGCCAGCAACAGGCCGACAGTATGTTGCACAACGGACGGCGTGGCATAATCCACAGCATTGCTGACGGCGATACCCAGTCGCTGACAGGCTTTAAGGTCAACATTGTTGGTGCCCGTAGCCATGACCGAGATGTACTGCAAGTGGCCGGCATTGGCGAGCACCGCCTCATCAAGACGAACCTTATTGCTCAGGACAACACCTGCACCGGCTACGCGTTCGGCCGTTTGCTGAGGCTCAGTAAATGGATAGATCTGCCAGTCAGGAAGTAACCGGGTGAGAGGTGACAGGTCGGTGTCTTCGCCGAGACTGTCTGCATCAAGAATAACGCCGCGCATAAGCTGTCTTTCAGGCTGCTGGTGAATTCCACCTCATCATAGCATTTGTGCATGTCTTGGTGTCAGGCCAGCAGGCCCCGATCTGGGCAGGTATTGGTCTCGGAACAGCGCTAGAACAGATCGACATCATCATCGTCGTCGGCGTTAGTCGTGCTGGCATGTGACAGGCTCTGACTTACCTGTTCGTCATCGGCAAATGTGCGGGCGAAGATTTCTCGTTCCTCTTCCGTCGTGTAGTCCTCCGGCAGGGTACTGAGGAAGGCGCGGCGAGCTTCCGGGCTGTTGTCCAGGGCTACATCCTCGAGATTTTCATCCAGTTTCTCCAGCTGATTTTCAATATGTTCCAGAACCTGACCCAGGCGATCCTGAAACTGGAAGTGCACGATGGCATGGCCAATCTCCTCTCGCATGGATGCGGAAATCGTCGCAAGAATATTGTCAGACTCTGACAGTGTGTAGGTGGTAATTTTATGCTGGGCGATGATTTCTGATACCAGATGCCTGGTGCGGGTAACGATTTCCTTCTCCCGCTCAGATGATTGTGAGAACTGATTGATAATCAGGGTGATTTTCTGGGAAACGTCAGCCGCTTTGGCGCGTATGTCAGTACCGGTCTGACCAGATTTGTTGGCCAGTGCCCTGACTTCGTCTGCCACGACACTGAAACCCCGACCCATTTCACCGGCCCTGGCTGCTTCGATAGCCGCATTTAACGCTAACAGATTAGTCTGGCTGGCAATCTTCTCTACCTCTTCTGCCATTTCCGTCAGTGATGTGGTGGCCTCGTTCAGCTTGTGTATGTCTTTCACGAAGCTTTCCTGCAGGTCGACGACTGTTTGCAGACCGTCAGTCACCTCAGTGAGATCATTCTGAATATTGAATGCGGTTTCCTGTACCTTGGCACGTGTCGCGGTGGCTGCCGGGTTATCCGGATTAGAGGCTGAAATAGATATCGCTGAAGCAAGATTGTCACAAATGCCGGAAAACTGGCTTGATAGCTGGTTGATTTCACGGGTGCCGGTTTCTTTGACGTGCCCGATCTGTGCCCGCCACAACTGCAGGCAGGCGCGAATCAGCCCTTCAGGATAGGGCGCAGCTGGCTCTGATTCTGTTAAAGATTCATCGCCAATGACAGGTTCGTTGGCGATGTGGGAAGTCTCCTGGATTCGCGCGTGGCTGAACCAGATAAAGGTGCTGCAGGTCAGGCTGAGTCCCAGCATCGCCCAGGTCCAGATGTCAGGATGTATCCATGTATGTACTGCGGTACCCACAATCAGCGGTAGCGCAAACCAGAAGGGGTTCATTACTTTGATAATCCAATACTCCAAAGCTTTGAATAAGCATAGTTGAAGAATCCGGAACAGCTAGGGACCGCTGATAGCGAGACTTGAACGCCTGTTCAGAGCCAAATTCCCGGGTTATTCCTTGCAGAGATTGGGTGGGAAATCTGCGCCGGCAGGAGACTGAGACGCCGCCGGTTCCTGGTTCAGTGCACGGGCGCCCCTGACGGTCATTGCGCTGCTCAGTCATCGACCGGCTTTCAGTTTTGCCGAAACCGGACTGACTGGCCAGCGGTCAGAAAACCGCAAATTGGCCCTGCATTTGGCGGTCTTTCGTCTATCTTGAATGGGTATCAACAGAAAACTGGTAGATCTACCTATGGTGACGGGTGAGTGGTTAACGCCGAATGAAGTAGCCGAATTGCTGATGGTCTCACCGGTGACCGTACGTCAATGGGCGCAGAAGGGTCTGATTGAGGCCCGGACGACGCCCGGTGGGCATCGGCGCTTCTCGATGGATGCGGTACGTCAGTTTGCAATCAGGGAAGGGATGGCGTCCCGCCTGAAGGGGAAGCTGGAACGGGCTATTCTGGTGGTGGACGATGACAAACAGCTGAACCGGTTTCTGGTGGAACTGTTTCGTTCCAGAGCTGCTGGTACCCGTGTGGAATCGGCATTTGACGGGTTTGAGGCCGGCAGCAAACTGCAGGTGGTAAAGCCCGATGTGGTTATTCTGGACCTGATGATGCCGGGAATGGATGGATTTGAAGTCTGTGAAAAACTGAAATCTGACGTGGATACCATGCACATTCATGTCGTGGCGATGACTGGGTATGCTTCAGAAGAGAACGAACGCCGTATCATGGCCGCCGGTGCTGACCGCTTTCTGCGTAAACCCTTCTCTAACATGGAAGTGCTTGAGGCCTGCGGGTTCAGCCCGCGCAGAGCAGAAAACGCCGGTTAACTTCCGGTGGATTCCGGAAGTTAACCGGCGTTCGAACGGTTATCTGGGAAGGCGCGCTACGCCACAGGATACCGTCAGAGGTTTGGAAAGCTCTTTGCCAGCGCAGCATTCCATTCTGCTACTCTGTCTTTCTGTGCTTCCAGCAATGCTTCGGCATCACCTTCGATGGTAATGCTGATGATTTCATCACCCTGCTCAACTGCGTTGACAACATCCTGATCTGCTGACGACATTACTTCGCCGAATACAGAATGGTTGTCATCCAGATGGGGTGTCGGAATATGAGTGATAAAAAACTGACTGCCGTTGGTTCTCGGACCTGCATTGGCCATTGACAGTTTGCCTGGTGCATCGTGGCGCAGGGAAGGATCAAACTCATCCTCAAACTGATAGCCAGGGCCGCCGGTTCCCGTGCCCAGTGGGCATCCGCCCTGGATCATGAAAGGGTTGATGACCCGGTGAAAATTCAGACCGTCATAGTAACCCCTGCGCGCCAGATTGATAAAACTGGCAACGGTCACAGGGACCTGATCAGGAAAGAAATTAATATTGATCGTACCTTTTGAGGTTTCGATTTTAGCGGTGATATTCAAGCCCGTTTTCCTGTTGTATGAATTTGAGGCGCTCATTTTGGCCAACTTACCGGCCAGATGCCAGTGCCAATTCAAATGCCCTCACAGCACCTGGTTTCTTGGCTTATAGCCCGGTCCTGAACTATACAGCGGTCAGGCAAAAAAAATCCCCGGTAACCTTAGGTTCCGGGGATTGTTTCTGGCGTCTGGCAATAACTCCGCTGGTGGTTAGCCCCGGTCTGACATTGCCACGAAGTCGCGCTTGTGTTCACCCAGATACAGCTGTCGTGGGCGGGCGATCTTGTAAGGTGCGCTGAGCATCTCGTTCCAGTGCGTAATCCAGCCTGGCATGCGGCCCAGGGTGAAGATTACGGTGAACAATTCGGTCGGAATACCGACGGCCTTCAGGGTGATACCCGAGTAGAAATCAATATTCGGGTATAGCTTCCGTTCAATAAAGTACTCGTCTTCGCGAGCAATCTTCTCCAGGGCATTGGCGATCTGCAGCAACGGTTCGTCTTCAACACCGAGTTCGGCCAGTACTGCCTTACAGGATTCCTCCATGACCGTGGCCCGTGGATCGAAGTTCTTATAAACCCGGTGACCAAAGCCCATCAGCTTGAAAGGGTCATCCTTGTCTTTTGCTTTCTTAACGTACTCGCCAACCCGTGACACATCACCGATCTCCTGCAGCATGGTCAGTACTGCTTCGTTGGCACCACCATGTGACGGTCCCCACAGTGCTGAAATGCCAGCAGAGATTGCTGCATAAGGGTTACATTCAGTCGAACCGGCCATTCTCACTGTCGAAGTCGAGGCATTCTGTTCGTGATCGGCGTGCAGGATGAAGATTCTGTCCATCGCATCAGCGATAGTCTTGCTGACCGCGGAAGGCTTGCCGGTTTCTCCGAAACACATATTCAGGAAGTTTTCAGCATAGCCCAGCGAAGGATCGGGCTCGACAAAGGATTCTCCGCGCCCATGCTTATACGCCATTGCTGCTAACGTGGGGATCATGGCGATCAGGCGGTGGGCGGTGGTCATGCGGTCGTCGGCATTGGCGATGTCGGTCTCTTCATGATAAAGCGACGCCAGACCTGAAACGGCAGCGCCTACCATGGACATAGGATGAGCGCCCTGGGTAAAGCCGTTAAAAATATTCTGGAAGTTCTTGTCGATGAACTGCTTTTCTTTGATAGAAGCCTCGAACGCCTGATACTGGTCGCTCGTTGGTAGTTCACCGTTCAGCAGCAGATAGCAGACTTCAAGGTGGTTGGAGTTGCTGGCCAGCTGCTCTATGGGGTAACCCCGGTACATCAGCACGCCATTATCGCCATCGATATAGGTGATTTTTGATTCACAGCTGGCGGTGGAAAGGAAACCAGGGTCAAAGGTAAAGATGCCTTCGGAGATCAAACCCCTTACATCGACGACGTTGTTGCCTTCAGAGGCTTCCAGCACGTCCAGGTCAATGGTTTTTCCGTCAATTGTTATCTGAACCTTTTGTTTCATTGAGGTCTCCCGGATTTCTGCGGACCGTACAGGTTCGTCACGAACCACGGGGCTGGTGACGAGCGATGCTGAACCGCAAAAATCTCATGTTTTTGCTTCTGGTAAATTTAGATGATCTCACCCGGCAGGGGCGAGACATGATTCCAAAACCGGACTGGCTTGTAAAGCCTTGCAAATTGGGCTTTCCGCCGGTTGTCTGTTTGTCTTTTACTACTAAACTAACTATCATTAGCGCCCGTATAAAAAAGCCACTATTCCTTGCATTATGGTTGGTCTGGCGAGTTTGTCTACTCGTTGCCGTCGGACCTGATGCGTGGGTCAGATCTCCATCATAGTCGAGTAAATACAAGTGAAAAACGATCATCGTCCCGTAAACGTGAATCCGTCGGACCTGGCGGCGTTTGCATGGCCTGTCTCAGCGCTGGCCTCTATCACCCACCGGATCGCCGGGGTCATTCTGTTTGTTGGTATTGCCTTCGGACTGTTTGCTCTGGATACATCTCTGTCTTCGGAAGAAGGTTTCCAGACACTGAAAGACATGATCAGGCACCCCTTTGGTATGTTTGTCACCTGGGGATTGTTGTCGGCTCTGGGTTATCACTTTGTAGCTGGTATCAAGCATCTGCTGCTCGATATGGAGATTGCAGATACCAAGGAAGGCAGCGCATTCGCTGCTAAAACAACCATCCTCTGCGGCGTCATTCTGGTGTTCCTGGCGGCCGTCTGGGTTATTCAGGGGTAGGAGATCAGCATGGTTACTCAAGTTACTAGTTTTTCCCGCAATGGCCTGTCTGACTTCATCGTTCAGCGGGTGACAGCCTATATTCTTGCGGCATACACCGTGTTTATGGTCGGGTATTTGCAGATCAATGGTGATCTGTCCTACGCCGACTGGCGAGGTCTTTTCGATCAGACCTGGATGCAGATATTTACTTTGCTGGCACTGCTTTCCACCTGTGCTCACGCCTGGATCGGGATGTGGACAATCGGCACCGACTATATTCGCGAACATTACTTTGGTGATGGTGCCAATGGAATCCGCCTTATTTATCAAATCGTATGTATCCTGGGTCTCGCGGTATACGTGATCTGGGGTCTGAAAATTCTCTGGGGGAATTAATTAATGGCTGACATACCAACATTGGAATTTGATGCCATCATCGTTGGTGGTGGTGGTGCAGGTATGCGTGCGGCGCTGCAGCTTGCGGAATCTGGTCGCAAAACGGCTGTGATTTCCAAGGTGTTTCCTACCCGTTCGCACACGGTTTCTGCGCAGGGCGGTATCACCTGTGCGATTGCCAGTGAAGATCCTAACGATGACTGGCGCTGGCATATGTACGACACCGTAA
>JAGRIO010000145.1 GCA_020443225.1 Pseudomonadales bacterium | reverse complement strand
CCGTTGAAATTATGCCAGTATGATCGTACGGTTTGGTTCGTCATAGTGACTGGATATCACCACGGAAGAGATAAGAGGTAGCAGATGTCGCGATTATTAACGGTGCTTGGACTGACTATAGTTGTCGTTGCCTGTGGATCACCTGCGATTGTGCCCTCACCAGCCAAGGATTATGCCCTGGTATTGCTGCACAAGACCGACCATGACTTTGCTGCAGTCTGGATAGAACGGATGGACAGTGCGCTGGAAAATCTTCTGGAAGAAGAAACGGAGATGGAGCGTTCCGACGAGCCGCATGTTGTCAGGTGGCGTAACAGTATCGAACACCTGCGCTATGAAAGTGAGCTGATTCAGGCGATGGAGGTGAATCGCCTGGTCAATGCTGAAGTTCACTATGAGTCGGACTATGAGCACTGGCAGCGGCTGGATCGTTGGGGTGAGCCTTTTGAAACACTGGTAGAAGGTGGTGATTGTGAAGACTTCGCTATTCTGAAGATGGAGTCCCTCAAACACCTCGGCTGGGACGAAGAGCAGTTCGCGGTGCTGGTCGGGTTCTCTAATTTTTTCCAGCCAGCTGAATCACATGCGGTGTTAATGGCCACTATGAAGGATGGTTCTCAGTTGGTGATGGACAGTCTGGAAGACGCGGTTGAGCCTCCCAGCGAAGAACATCATTTCTCCGCGCTCTATGCGGTAACCCGGGATCACTTATTTATGGTTGGTGTG
The DNA here is from genome assembly GCA_020443225.1 of Pseudomonadales bacterium. Lineage (GTDB taxonomy): Bacteria > Pseudomonadota > Gammaproteobacteria > Pseudomonadales > Azotimanducaceae > UBA4582. The sequence continues at coordinate 8,314 of JAGRIO010000145.1, read as the reverse complement.
CCGGCTAACACGAATCCGGTTGCCAGCGTTGCAGCCGGCAGAACCCGGGCACAGCTCGCCAGCGCATCGCTGACAACAAAGCCTGGGGGTTAGAGTCACTGCCAGCCCCCGACACTGGTGCAAACAAAGAATAATAACCGGTACCCACCGGAAACAGAGGTAACGATTATGAAGACCGATTCACAGCGACAGGCATTCTCGGATGTCAGTCCTGCCACCGACACCCAGGGACAACTGGGTCACCCGAAAAATATCGAACACTCACAGCGCTTGCGGCGCCAGCTTTACCAGGTCACGGAGAATGTCTGGACGCTGGTGGGTAATGGTCTGTCCAATCAGACCTTCGTGCTGGCACCTGAAGGTCTGATCTGTATTGATACCGGTGAGTGCAACGAAGAGATGGCCAGTGCGCTGGCTGAAGTCCGGCAGTTTACCCAGGCGCCGGTTGCCGCGGTCATCTATACCCATTTCCATTATGTCAACGGTACCAGAGCGATTCTGGAGGATAACCACCTGCCGGACTTTCCGGTCTACGGACACGAGGATATCGCCAGAAACCTGGCCCGTTATGGTGGGGAGGTCGGCCCCCGGATAAGCCGTGGCATGGTCTATCAGTTTGCTATCAGCATGCCTGATGATGGACCTGACGGCAGGATTAATGTCGGTTTGGGTAACTTCTTCCGCAATCAGGATCATGCACCATTTACTGCCGGTCATATGCCGGTAACAGATTCGTTCAAAACTCAGGCAAGCCTGAATATTGCTGGCCTGCAGGTTGAAGTCAGTCATGCGCCTTCAGATTCAGATGACTCCGTCACCCTGTGGTTTCCGGAACTCAGCGTGTGTGTGAATAATCTGGTCTGGCCTGCACTGTTTAACGTGTTTGCTATACGGGGCGAGGAATATCGCGACCCAAGAGGCCTGCTGACAGGGCTTGAGCACATGTTGTCGCTGAAAGCCAATCATCTGCTCTGTACCCATGGACCACCCCTCAGTGGCGCAGACGAAATAGAAAACGTCATAGTTGACTATCGCGACTCTATACAATTGTTGTGGGATCAGACAGTCCGGGCGGCGAATAAAGGACTGGCAATAGATGAGCTGGCAGACTTTATTCATCTGCCGGAACGCTTTGACCGCAGTTACTTCACCCAGCAGTACTATGGTGTGATTGAACATCACGTAAAGCAGATTTACACAGGTCTGTTTGGCTGGTTCGATGAATCAGCAGAGAAGCTGTTCCCGCTGCCGCCAACGGAGCGGGCCACTCGACTGATTGCAGGATTTGGCGGCGCGGAGAAAGTCCGTGATCAGATCAGCCTCGCGATGGAAAGTGGTGATTTGCGCTGGGCGCTGGAAATGGCGGGCTGGCTTGTGCGTACCTCAAAAGACGTGGATGACCGTTGTCGTCTGGCTGAGGTACTGAAACATATAGGCCAGCGAACCACTTCCTCTAACATCAGGAACTGGTGCCTGACGCGGGCACTGCAACTGGAAGGGACTATCAACCTCGACCGCTTCTACGGCCACAGGTTCCGTGTGCCAGAAATTCTCGCTCAACCGCTTGAGCGCAGTGTCAGTACGCTGCGAGTGCTGCTGGTGCCTGAGAAGTGTGAACAGCTCGATGCTGAGTTGCTCATCAGAACCACTGAGGGCGAGCAAACCGGTCTGCGAATCCGACGTGGTATCGCTTTCCGGTCTGCGGGTGACGCTGCTGCGGCCACAGTAACGCTCCCCAAAACAATGTGGGCGCAGCTGTTGGGCAGAAAGCTGACGGTGGAGCAATTACTGGCAGACGCCCAGGTGACGGTCGATGGCGATAGCAGTGTGGTCAGTGCCATGCTGAACAGCTTTGACTGGTAGCTGATTATGCCGCCGCTCAGTCGCAAAACATCAATGGATTATCTGCTGGTGATGGTGACCATAGCCGGTCTGTTAGGCGTGCTGCAGACCTTTGTGATTGGCCGGCACTTTGTTATTCCGACGGGGATTCTCGCTGCGACAATGTTGACCGGTAATCTCGCCTGGTTCGGGCTTGCTGGTCAGCGCTGGGCAAAATACCTGCTGTTTACCATCGCAGTTCTGATTGCCTGTCACACGTTTTTTGCTCTGTTCTGGGCTAAAACCCCCAGGGAAATGCTGGGGGTCTGGTTTTTGCCGGTGTATGCAGTGGTTTGTGTCGGCTTTACCCTGATCGCTGCCACTTATGCTCAAAGTAACAGGCTTTACCGGAGCGCTTAACCCTGATCAGCGATGGCCTTACGAACGGAATCACGACTTCCCGTTGCCTCAAACCAGGCCCTGGCGCCCGGTAGCTCATCGAAAAGATCCATGCCGAGATTTGCCTGTGCTGACCGGTTGGCATAGACCAGCGTGAAATAGAACAGAAGGTCGGTATAGGTGAAGTTCTCACCACAAACCCAGGGCTGATAGCGAGCCAGCCGGTTAATCGCGGCGATACCTTTCGGCAGGTTGAGTTTCATACTTTCAATGGCAGAGGGAGGAACCTCACTGCCGAACAGGACGCCAAAGCCTTGCCGGGCGATTAGCTCAAGATTCAGTTTAATGGTAAAAAACAACTCTTTTGCCTTGGCCCGTTCCCATGGGTCGGCAGGCAAAAGCAGGGTGTCCGGCGCTATATCTTCCAGATAATCGAGTATCGCCGGTGTTTCCGCCAGATAACCTTTCTCTGTTTCTATAAAGGGAATCCGGCCCATGGCGCTGCGGTCGAGCATCTCCGCTTCCTGAGATGGCGGTGTCAGAACTTCCTCAAACGGGATGCCTTTTTCAAGCATGGCGCATTTGACCATGTTGTAGTAGTTGCTGCGATTAACGCCGTGAAGCTTGATCATAGAGATTCTTCCTTGTTTGCTAACACATGAACTAATGTGCTGATCAGCAGGGTAGCTGAACGTTGGGATTGAAAAATCACGATTTCAGTCTGAAACCTTCGTCAATGAGCGGCATGTTTCTCACCCGTATGCCAGACGCAGCGAATATAGCATTCCCAACGGCAGGTGCCAGTGGTGGTAGTGCCGGCTCGCCAATGCCTGTGGGAGGATTATCACTCTGAATGAAATGCACGTCGACTTCAGGGGCATGGGCAATTCTGAGTACCGGATATTCATCCAGATTGGTTTCCTGTATGCGCCCCTGTTTCATCGTGATCTTCTGACCAACCATGGTGCTGTAGCCATCAATCACTGAACCCTGAACCTGAGAGGTGGCGCCGCTCATGTTGATAATCGGTCCGATATCCACGGCTACTGTCACCTTATGCAGGGTGAGTTGCCTGTCTGTGGTTACAGATACTTCTGCGACCTCGGCGATGTGTCCGGCATGGCTGAAGTAAAACGCCAGTCCCAGGCCCCGCCCCGGTGGCATGGCTTTACCCCAACCGGCCCGTTCGGCCGCGAGCCTGATAACGCCGGCAGCCCGACCGGTGTTCAGTGAGCGTACATTGCCGGGTTCAAACCAGCGGGGTTCCCCCATCAGTTCGAGAAGGAACTCCAGATGGTCCCTTCCGGCTGCGACGGCCAGTTCATGAATAAAGCTCTGAACGACGAAGGCATGGGTATTGGAACCCGGGGCCCGCCAGGGGCCACAGGGTGTGCCGATGTCCATGTTGGTCATCATGCCGCGTACATTGTCGAGATTGAGTAAGGGAAATTCCTTGCCGCTGAACCGCGAACCGGACACGGGCCTGCCGTTTCTTGTAACGCCGATGTAGTGCTGATCCCATGCCGCAAGCTTGCCATCCGGCGTTAGCGCAGCCCTGACTTTCTGAAAACCGCCGGCCCGGAAGTAATCATGGGCCATGTCATCTTCCCGGGTCCATGTCAGCTTTACGGGTGTGCCAGCACGGCGGGAGATCTCTACTGCCTCGCAAACGAATTCGGTACTGCCGCGGCGACCAAAGCCACCGCCGAGGCGAGTCTGATTAACCCGGATTCTGTCTTCAGGCAGGTTATAGAGTTTTGCCAGTACACCTGGTATCCGATAGGGGCCCTGAGTAGGTGCCCATACTTCTATGGTAGATTCCTCTGCTGCATCCGCAGCAATGAAACTTGCTGTGCAATTCATCGGCTCGAGGCACAGGTGGGCTACAAACGGATAGCCGTACCAGGCTTCCAGCACCTGATTCTGTTCATCGCTGAAGGCGCTGTTGATATCACCCTTACTTACGACCTGAGTTTGTCCTGATGTTGTACTGATTTCACTGGCTTTAGCCACCAGTTCGTCCCAGTTGTCTTTGCTGGCAGAAGATTCGTCCCAGGTAACCCTCAGGTGTTTTCTGGCATTGAACACGGCCCAGGTATTGGTGCCCACAATGGCAACGCCAGACATCAACTCGTTGATTTCTCCGTTGCCTTCGATAATAAAAGCGTCGGTAATCCCCGGCAATTTCTTAATGTCTTCAAGATTGGCGCTGACCGCTTTACCACCGATGGCAGGACATTTCAGGTATGAGGCATAACGCATGTTCTCGACCTGTGTGTCGATGCCGAACATTGCAAGTCCTGTGGTAATCACCAGGTTGTCGACCCCGGATACGGAAGTACCGAGTATCGTGTAGTCCTCCGGGTCTTTAAATTTCAGCAACGATGGATCGGGGACTGGCTGCCTGACCGCCAGCGCCGCCAGCTGACCGAATGACAAAGCCTTGCCGGAAGGATGCCGCACTTCGCTGTGCTCTGCCTTAAGTTCGTCACGCGGCAACTCCATCGACTCGGATGCTGCGCCAATCAGCATTTCACGGGCTGAAGCGCCGACGGTCCGCATCAGGTCAAAATTGCGGGGAATGGTGGTAGAGCCGCCTGCTCCCTGACGACCATATCGTGTGGCATCGATGTCAGATTGCTCGACAACGACATCTTCCCATTTGGCACCCATTTCCTCGGCGATGATCATTGGCAGTGCTGTTTTCACTCCCTGCCCCATTTCCGGGTGAGGTGCATAAATAGTGATCTTTCCATCGGAAGCAATTCTGACGTAGACATTCAGTTCCCCTGAACCCACCAGCGTACCAAGTTCCTCTGTCAGCGCTGGCAGGCTGAATGAAAACAATGCGCCACTACCCGCCAGCGCGGTTACTTTCAGAAAGCTGCGACGGGAGATATCTGCATTAATAGTCATGCGCTTTCTCCTTTATTGGTGGTTTGTCCTGCTGATATTGCAACAGCATCATAGGCGAGGCTTGCGGTTTGCAGGGCGGCGGCACGGTGGATGGCCTTGCGGATACGGATGTATGTACCGCAACGACAATAGTTGCCAGCCATCGCGGAATCAATATCCGCATCGGTGGGCGAGGGGTTGTCACGCAACAAGGCTGCGGCAGTCATAATCTGTCCAGCCTGGCAGTAGCCACACTGGGCAACATCTTCCTCGATCCAGGCGCTTTGCAGAGGGTGAAGATTTCCACCCTGGGCCAACCCCTCAATGGTCGTCAGACGCTGTTTGCCAATAGCGGACACAGGCAGAGTGCATGAGCGGACAGGTGTACCATCAAGTTGGACAGTACAGGCACCACATTGACCGATACCACAGCCGTACTTGGCACCGACCAGACCTAAGAGATCTCGCAGTACCCAAAGCAGCGGCATATCGGGTTCTGCGGTGACACGATGGCTGGTGCCATTAATTATCAGTTCATATTCCGCCATAGGATCCTCATTTTTCCGGGCTATCGAAAGGATGTTACCGGGGATACCTCCTCGGTTAAACTAGTGCCGTAGCAGTCTGTATGTGCGACAATCCCGGCATTCAAAAAGAGTGGTCAGCATTTTTGTACCGATTATGCTTCCTGTTATTAACCCTGTTTTTGCCAGCTCAATTGCTCGCTATTGCGGGCGCTCACCCGCACTATATCGAATTCAAGTCTGAAATCGATTCGTTTCCTCAAAACTTTGATATAACACAGACCTCTGACGGCCGTATCTATATTGCCAGCTATGATGGTGTTTTGGTTTTTGACGGCGAAAACTGGCAACTTGTTGATTTGCCCGGTGAAGAAATCGTTCGTTCAGTCGTCGCTGATGGTCAGAAAGTGTATGTCGGTAGCTTTGATGACTTTGGTTTTCTCGAGCGTTCCGAAGACGGAACCATGGCCTTCAGAAGCTTGTTAGGAGAGTTCAGTGAAGAGTTGAGAGGTCAGTCATTCTACGACATCTGGGATATCCTGATTACGCCGCAGGGTGTGTTTTTCAAGGCACTTAATCATGTATTCCTGTGGAACCCTGAGACCGGCGAGCATCGTCTGTGGCGTTATGAGGGGAAATTCGGTGCGATTTCCCGGCTAGGTGATAAAACTATCCTGCAGTTCCGCGGTGAAGGGATCCGTTGGTTGTCGGGTAAAGACTGGGTGCCCCTTAACGGAACCGGCATGATTACGGAACTGGTTATGGGAATGGCACCTTTGCCAGAGGGCGGATTACTGACGATTTCCCGTGACGGCAAGTGGTATCGCGTCACAGAACAGGGTGGTGAGGTCTACGGGGTCGGTGAAGCCATGCCCCCGGCGTCAATGTTTACCGATATAGTCAGTCTCGGAGATGAGACCCTGGCGCTGACAACCGATGCGGGTTACCTGTACCTCTATGATCCGCGCAATGGTGATGTCAGCAAATCACGGCTCGAAAATGGCTTCCTGAATGGTGTTATCGCGGGTCAGAACGATACGGTCTTTGTTGTCGGTGATACGGGTTTCTTTGCGCTGAAGTGGCCTTCAGAGTGGTTGCAGCTGGACGAAGAAAACGGCCTGCAGGGTTCTGTCGTTGGTGGCTACCGCGCAGATGGTGAAACTTTCGTGATGTCATCCAATGGTGTTTACCGCAAGAAAGACCGTGAGGATGAGTTTCACCAGACCAACTGGACCGACACTGAAGCCTGGGATCTGATAAAAACCGATGAAGAAACTTTTCTGCTCGCCGACAGCCACGAGCTGAAGCTGATCGAAGGCGAGACGGTCACAAGGCTGGGTGATGATGCCATTTATCCGCGGATACTGAAGCAGTCGCAGTTTCATCCTGATCGTATTTATGTAGGTACTGATTCTGGTATCGGTATCCTGGAAAAAGTCGATGGTGCCTGGAAGCTGACCTACTATGACCAGAGCTTTGACAGCTGGCAGGTGAACAGTATTGAAGAACTTGATGAAGACACTATTCTGGCGGGTGCCGAGAGAGCCAGCGTGCAGAAGGTTTCCTTCAGTTATGACGAAAAATGGCGTCATCAGTCTGTTGTACTCGGGCAGGCTGACGGAATCGACTATGGTGCAGGGCCCGAATCCAGTCTGTTGAAATTGCAGGATGGGCGCATGATTGTCTCTACCCGGGCCGGCTTCTTTGAATATGAGCATGGGAGTTTCCGTGAGACCGACATGGATGGGCTGCAGGCACTGAAGCCGAAAAAGCAAACGATATCTCTTGATCAGTCACCTGATGGAACCTTGTGGGCATTTTCGTACAATCATCTGTACAAGAAGCCACCAGGAAAAAACTGGTCGCAGCTGAAGGTTGATCAGATTCGTTCCAGTGGTCTGAATTATATTTCCTTTGATGAAGAAAGTACTGGTCTGTTCGCGATTAATTCGGCTCTGGTTGTTCATGCCAGCAAAGGAGCGCCGCCGGTCTCACCGGTTAACAACACACTTCAGTTTCAGGCGATAGAACTGGAAGATGAGGCAGGTGAAAAACGTCTGCTAAGCCTGACCCCCGGTAAGCCTGTGGTCATAGAGCAGGGTGGTCGTTTATCTTTCAGCTATGCTGTTATCGATTTCTTTCAGCCCGATGCTATCCGCTACCAGTATTCCCTTAGTACTCTGGAAGGAGCATCGGATCGCTGGCTGGAATCGAACCGGGTCTGGTTCTACGGACTGGAGCCGGGCGAGTATGAGTTCAGCGTTCGGGCCCGCCTGGGTGATGGCTCGGTGACAGAACCACTTAAGTATCAGTTTTCTGTCTCCCGCTACTGGTATCAACATCCCCTCATGCAGATTGTATGGGTAATACTGATTTCCATCGCACTGACCGTGGTCATTTATCTGACCGGTCAGTACCGGTCAAGAAGATTGCGAGAGGCCAATGCTGCACTTGAGGAAATGGTGAGGGAGCGTACCCGTGAACTGGAAGCTGCCAACCTGCGGCTTGAGGAAATGGCGCACGTCGACGGACTGACGGAAATCCCGAATCGCCGCAAACTTGATACCGTGCTCGAAGAATCCATTCTGCAATGTGAGGAGCGTTCCCGGACCATGGGAGTCGTTCTGCTCGATGTGGATTTCTTTAAGAAATATAACGATAGCAAAGGCCATCTT
>JAGRIO010000144.1 GCA_020443225.1 Pseudomonadales bacterium | reverse complement strand
GCAAGGTCGCCGATATGTACACCCGCATGAATGCCTCACGTTCATACCTGTATGCAGTAGCGGCAGCCTGTGATCGTGGCGAAACAACGCGCAAGGACGCCGCCGCCGTGATTCTTTATTGTGCTGAAGCTGCTACACAGTCAGCACTGGATGCGATTCAGATTTTAGGCGGCAATGGTTATATCAATGACTTTCCCACTGGCCGGTTGTTACGTGATGCCAAGCTCTACGAAATTGGCGCAGGCACCTCAGAGATCCGCCGCATGCTGATCGGCCGGGAGCTGTTCAACGAATCCCGATAAGCCCGCAGCCAATCTGTAATAAGGTAAACTGTCCCCGATTAGCAGCCCCGAAAAACGTGGGGCTGACTATTGCCGGGTAAGCGACCAACAGTTCAGGTAAATAACGTGTCCGTCATCAAGTCTAAGATCAATCCGTACAGCGAAGAGTTCCGTCATAACCAGACCCATATGAACCGGCTGGTTAGTGAGATGCGCAGCCGATTCGCAGAGTTATCCCTTGGCGGGAATGAAACCGCCAGAGAACGCCACACCGCGCGCGGCAAATTACTGCCCCGCGACCGGCTGGATCAGCTGCTGGATCCCGGCTCACCCTTTCTGGAACTGTCTCAGTTCGCCGCCTGGGATATGTACGATGATGAAGCACCCTGCGCCAGCATCATTACAGGCATTGGCCGGGTCAGCGGACTGGAGTGCATGATTATCGTGAACGATGCTACGGTCAAAGGCGGCACGTATTACCCAATGACCGTGAAAAAGCACCTGCGGGCACAGGCGATTGCCGAACAGTGTCACCTGCCCTGCATCTATCTGGTCGACAGCGGTGGCGCGAACTTGCCTCATCAGGATGAAATATTCGCTGATCGGTTCCACTTTGGGCGCATCTTCTACAATCAGGCCAACATGTCAGCTAAGGGAATTCCCCAGCTGGCGGCGGTACTGGGCTCCTGTACGGCGGGCGGTGCCTATGTTCCGGCGATGGCGGATGAAAGCGTCATCGTGCGTAATCAGGGCACTATTTTTCTGGCCGGGCCACCGCTGGTGAAAGCCGCGACTGGTGAAGTCGTCTCCGCAGAAGCGCTGGGAGGTGGCGAAGTCCACACCAGAATCTCTGGCGTAGCCGATCACCTCGCGGAAAATGACCAGCATGCCCTGCAGATCATCCGCAGGATCGTGGCCAACCTGAATCGCCAGAAACCACAGCAGCTTAAATTACTGACGTCAGTAGAGCCGCTGTATGACCCGGAGGAAATTTACGGCATTGTGCCGACCGAACTCTCCCGTCCCGTAGATGTACTGGAAATCATTGCACGCCTGGTCGACGGATCGGAACTGGATCAGTTCAAAGAAAATTTCGGTACGACTCTGGTATGCGGATTTGCCAGAATTCAGGGCATGCCGGTAGGCATCCTGGCTAACAACGGCATTCTGTTCAGCGAGTCCGCTCAGAAAGGCGCTCACTTCATTGAGCTGTGCTGTCAGCGCAAAATTCCCCTGCTGTTTCTGCAGAACATCATGGGTTTCATGGTGGGTGAAAAATATGAAACCGAAGGTATCGCCAAACACGGCGCGAAACTCGTCACCGCTGTTTCATGTGCACAGGTACCCAAACTGTCATTGATGATTGGTGGAAGCTTCGGGGCGGGTAACTACGGCATGTGTGGACGGGCGTACGATCCGGCATTTTTATGGATGTGGCCAAACGCCCGGGTTTCCGTCATGGGTGGGCCACAGGCCGCTGACGTTCTGGCACAGGTGCGCGAGGATGGCATGGCCCGGCAGGGCCAGACCTGGACCGACGAGCAGCGTGAGGCATTCCGGGCACCGGTTATTCAACAGTATGAAGACCAGGGCAACCCGTACTATTCAAGCGCCCGAATCTGGGATGATGGCATTCTGGACCCGGCGCAAACCCGGATCGCTATTGCCCTGGCACTTTCCGCAACGCTGAATAAACCGATACCTGACACACACTTCGGTGTGTTTCGCATGTAAGGCCATCTTATGATTAAAAAACTACTGATTGCTAACCGCGGCGAAATAGCCTGCAGAATTATTCGCACAGCCCGTAAGCTTGGCATCGAAACCGTTGCGGTTTATTCAGAAGCTGACAAGCTGGCGATGCATGTCAGGGCAGCGGACCAGTCTGTCTGTATTGGTCCGCCTCCCAGCGCTGAGAGTTATCTGAATCAGGAAGCATTACTGAATGCCGCAATAACCACGGCAGCAGATGCCATCCATCCTGGCTATGGTTTTCTGGCTGAGAATGCTGAGTTTGCCAGACGATGCGAAACTGCTGGCATCATCTTTGTCGGCCCCTCTGCCAGTGCAATAGAGGCTATGGGATTGAAAGGGGTGGCCCGAAGCAAGATGGAAGCTGCCGGTGTGCCTGTTCTGAAGGGCATCAACAAACTGACAGATGCTAACCTCAGTGCGGTCGCTGACATCGGATATCCGGTGCTGATCAAACCTGAAGCCGGTGGTGGCGGCAAGGGCATGAAGATTGTCCATCATGAAAAAGATCTGCCTGCTGCCGTGGACTCCGCCCGCAGAGAGGCCTTGTCAGCGTTCGGCAATGACAGCCTCATGGCAGAACGATATCTGCTGAATCCCCGCCATATAGAAATTCAGATTTTCGCAGATCAGCAAGGTAACTGCGTACATCTGTTTGAACGCGATTGTTCCCTGCAGAGACGGCACCAGAAAATTATTGAAGAATCCCCCGCGCCGGCGTTTTCGGAAGCTCTGCGACAACAGATGGGAGCAGCAGCTGTTGCGGCAGCCAGAACCATTGCCTATCAGGGCGCCGGCACCGTTGAGTTTCTGCTCTCTGATAATGGTGATTTTTTCTTCATGGAAATGAACACCCGACTGCAGGTAGAGCATCCTGTTACCGAGATGATCACCGGTATCGATCTGGTCGAATGGCAACTCAGGGTAGCGTCAGGCATGCCACTGCCCTGCAGTCAGGAGCAACTGACGCAATTTGGTCATGCAACAGAAGTCCGGCTTTACGCAGAAGACCCCGCCAACGACTTCCTGCCGGTAACAGGCAAACTGAATCATATTGAAATCAGTGAAGGGAACCCTGCCGTACGTCTGGACAGCGGCGTAACGACAGGCGACAGCGTGAGCGTTTACTATGACCCTATGCTGTTTAAACTGATCGTCTGGGGAGAAACCAGGGCCGCCAGTATCAACCTGCTGAACCAGGCCCTGAGCACGCTGCGAATCGCCGGCGTACGCACCAACCGGGATTTTCTCTGTCAACTGACTGCCCATGAACCATTTCTTGAAGGTGCGCTGCCAACGGACTATCTCGATACACATCTGTCGACCGTATTCACGCCACCGGGCGAACAGGAAATTGCCAGCGCTGCGGTTCAGGCCCTGTTGTTCATCATCAACGAATTCACGGAAGTACAGTCTGGGTTGCTGAGTAACGGCTTCCGGCTGAACGAGCCACACCTTTCCAGACTTGATATCGATTTTCAGGACCAGACGCTCTGCATCAGATATGCCAGACTGGCGGATGGATACAGCGTCAGTGTTGGCGAACATAGTTTCAGAACCGGCTTCAAAACCGACCCGGGGTATGTGGTGTCAGGAACGGCTGACGGCGTACTTGTCACCTCACCTTCCAGGACATTTGAGTTCACCCTGACAAACATTGAATCCGGATCACTGGATGATAATGGAGGTGTCTGTGCGCCGATGACAGGCAAAGTTGTCAGTGTGCTGACAGCAAGCGGCGCCTCCACCCGCGCCGGTGATCCATTGATTATTATCGAGGCCATGAAAATGGAACATACCATCCGGGCGCCGGAGGATGGCACTATCGGGGACATTCACTATCAAGAAGGTGACCTGGTCACTGAAGGTGCAGAGCTGCTGGCATTTATCGCTGCCGAATAGAATGCTCACCACGACCCAATGTTTCTGCGTTTTATTCACCAGCGTCATGAAGCCATTAGTTTATCGGCGACTGGCTTAGTACCGGCGAGCCGCCGGATTACGCGACTCTGCTTGCTGGTCAGCACTTTGCTGAACCTGTTGCTGTCGCCAGATGTTTACGCAGAAAATCCACGAATACTGGTCAATCCTGCCAGCCTGCCGGATTCAGCCAGCTTTGAAGCGTTCTTCACACCGGACGGTACTCACATCGTTGTCGTACCCTCACGTCCAGCCTATCAGCACCCGGTGTTGATTTTTGATACGTTCAAAGGGGTACAGACCCTGCACATACCAGGCCCTGTCCAGGTAACCGGGATTACGCCAGATGGTAATACCCTGAAAGTACAACAGAATGAGAACATTGAGCTGATTTCTCTCACGCTTTCAGACTCGGACGCAACCGTTGTGCTGGACGACTCAGACTTTCAGCCACTGACGCTGCCCGCTTCAAAGCCTAACCTTACCTCATCACTACGAAAGGCCAGCAGAGCTTTTGTTGATACCTGGCCCGGGACCCGCTTTCTCGGGATGCACACAGACAACTCCCATGGCCTGTTCGAACAAAACGGTTTTTTGTATCTTCTGGACCTGACCCATGCCACCGACAACCTCCCTTATGAAGTGACTCGTCGCATTCCCGTCACCGATGGTGCCATCCGGGCAACCCCACAGGCCGCCCAGCAACCTGGCTATGCTGCTATCGACGAGAACGGCAATCTGAGTATTCAGGCAGGCAGGACAGAACTCATCTGGAACCTGCGCAATGGGAGAGTTTCCAGCAATAAAGAAACTATATCGAAGTCAGGTTCCAGCAAACCCGCCATTCGCATTGGTCGCACGGGCAGCGCGTTGACGCTGACGCCAGAAGGACTTTCAGCGCCTGCGGTTTACTTTCTGGTCAATCAACTGGGGGAATGGCTGGCGTACACACCTGACGGTTATTACTTCGGCACTGATGGTTTCATCGACAGGCGTTATTTTCGTTATGCCGAGCAACTCTGGCCTTTTGAAACCTTTGACCCTTTGCTACACCGACCTGATGTAGTACTGGGAAGAATGCGTCTGGCAGACCAGGACACCCTTGCACTTTACCGCAATGCTTACCGTAAACGTCTGGAAAAAAGCGGTTTTACCAGTTCCGAAATCTACAATTTTACCCACCAGGGTTTTATCTCTCCACGGACATTTCAGGTAAGGCTTGCGGACGCTAAACCGGGATATGTGCGAACGGACAACCCCTATCAGAAGCTGACAATCGAAACTGAATCATTAAGGGTCCCGGCGCTGAACGATGAGCTGATCAGCGGTGAAGCGGCCATCCTTGAAGTTTTTATCAACGGCACGCCCGTCAGTCAGTATGCGGGCATCGCGCTGAGCCAACTTACTCCTACAGATACTCGTCGTCAGAACACGGAAGGTGCTGCGCTGTTTCGCGATGGTATCCCATACCCGGCAATTGCAGAAATTAAGTCTTATCCACTGGACCTTCATCTGGCACCAGGCATGAACCGGATTGAGATTCAGGTACGGGGCAAGGACTCTGCTATCAGTCAGCCGGTGATTACGGATTACTACCTTGACACTGAAACAGCGCTGCCAGACCTCTGGTTTGTAGGCATCGGAGTGTCAGATTATCAGGACGACCGGCTGGACCTTGCCTATGCCGCCAAGGATGTACAGGACATCGCCAGGGCGCTTTCTCAGACTGACGCATACCAGCAGGTCCATCAGCGACTTCTGCTGGACAACAAGGTTAATCAGGCGGCCGTTCAGGCTTTGGATAGCTGGGTCAGCAACGCCAGACCTGACGACCATCTTATCGTTGCCGTGGCCGGGCATGGAACTCTCAGTGATTCACTTGAATACCTGTTCATGCCTTACCTGACTGTGCCGGAAGACCCGGAAAAATACGGCATCAGGCTCGGTGAGATAGAATCTGTGCTGAGATCGTCACCGGCCAGACAGCGCCTGCTCTTCATCGACACCTGTCATTCCGGAGAGGCCGACGCAAGCAGCTGGCAGGAGTTCAGCAATTCCAGCCAGAATCCCATTTCTGTGACGGCCCGCAATGTCGACTGGAGAGGCATCAGCTTTGAATCTGTCGGGCCCACCGACCTCCCCGCCCCATCAGCACCGGTAAGTTCTCGTGGGACAGACGACAGTTTCAGTTTGATGAAAGAGTTGTTTCTCGACACCCGACGGGGTTCCGGCACCAACATTCTGACGTCCGCCGCCGGATTTGAATTTGCTATGGAGTCTGACGAATGGCGCAACGGCGTATTCACCTTCGCATTGTTGAAGACACTAAATACACCGTCAGCAGACACAGATCTTGATGGCGTGTTGCAGATCAGTGAGCTGCAGTCGTTTTCCGCAGAGCTGGTTACCGGACTGACCGGTGGCTATCAAACGCCCACTTACCGTCAGGTGAATCGCTACAACGATTTTCCCATCACCCATTTTGATCATTCTGCAAAACAAAAGAAGCAAGACAAAACCATGCAGCGAGATGTGAGTGGTCGTCTGCTTGATGCCAGCTCTGGCGAAGGCATAGCCGGAGCGTCCGTTTATTGTCCCGACACCAGGACCGGCGCTACTGCGGATATTGAAGGCTATTTTTCCTTCTTTTCAATTCCGCTAAGCGGTTGCAGGATTGAAGCTACCGGCTACGAATACCGCAAGATGAGATTCAAAGTCAGCAATCAGGATAACCTGCAAATACGCCTCAAGCCTCGCTGAACCGTACATTGCCGTGTTGTCAGTCTGCTTAGCTACTTCGCCAGAGCACTGGAAAGCATTTCAACGAACTCTGCCGGCCTGAAGGGCTTACGGAGAACAATGGCATCACGGGACAGATTATCCATCAGCGTTCCCTCCGGATCATAGCCGGTTGCAAATATCTGAATGATGTCAGGGTTGATCCGCGCAATTTCGATACCGGCGGTTCTGCCGTCCATCACTGGCATAACAATATCGAGCACGACCAGATCGATTCGTGTCGGTGCTGCACTGACAATGCTGACTGCCTCTTCACCATCAGATGCGGTCAGTACCTCTACGCCTTCTCTTTGCAGAATGGTGGAGAAAATTTGCAGGATTTCAGGTTCATCATCGACTAACAATACCGTTCTGTTCTGTAGCGCTCCTCTGGAGACGACACTTTCAGCAGGTGCTTCATGATAGTTGACCGAATGCTCGGCCAATGGCAGATAAACCGTGAAAGTCGCCCCTTCACCAGGCACTGAATCGGCAAGAATCAGACCGTGATGCTGACGAATAATCCCGTAACAGTTAGCCAGCCCGAGTCCCGAGCCTTCGCCCTTCTTCTTGGTTGTGAAGAAGGGGTCGAAAATTTTGCCAAAGATGTCCGGATGAATGCCCGCACCATTATCCTGTACTCTGATACAGGCATATTCACTCTGAATGAGATCGGGATGCTGCGTAAGCCAGTGTGAATCAAGGACTGCCAGAGAGGTTTCAATAGTAATAAGGCCCGTCTCGCCAATCGCATCCCGGGCATTGATACAGAGGTTAAGAATCACCTGTTCCAGTTGCTCTATGTCTGCCAGTGCAGAAACATCCTGCGCTGCAGGCAGAGTTTCAATCCGGATACCCGCTGGCATAATAGCCCGTACGCGCGTCGCCACATCTGCGACAAATTCATTGAGCTCTACGACCGCTGGCTTAAAGTCTGCCTGATGACTCAGCTTGCCGAGTTGCTCCGTCAGTCTGATCGCTCGCTCGACGCTGACCTTGATACTATGCAGAGGACGCTGAAACCCCTCATCTGCATCGTCAGTTACAATCTCAAGATTCCCCAGGATAACGTGCAATAAATTATTGAAATCATGGGTAATGCCACCTGCCATTCTGCCCATAAGATCCATCTTGCGGGACCGTGACAGTTGCTCTTCCAGCCGCTTCAGATCTGTAACATCCCGGCCCGCAGTCATGACACTCTCTATCCTGCCATCGGACCCGATAACCGCAGAGCAAGCCCAGGCGGTCCATCTGGGACCCAGATGACTGAGCCCCCGGAACTCAACATAGGTCTGATATGGCGGCTCCTTTACTTTCTGGATAATGGCCGGCAAAAGATATTTGTCAGTGTCATGAACAAAGTCAGCGACAGCATGGCCGACAACTTCAGATTCAGGTTTACCGATGAAGCGACAAAGGCTGGGACTGGCGTAAAGAAATTTCCCGTCCACGGAGAGATTGGCCACGAAGTCAGACTGATGCTCTACCAGCATGCGGTATTTTTTCTGACTTTCTTTCAGAGCAATCCGGCGTTGCATCAGTGCTCTGAGCACAAGAGACAGAATTATGACCAGGACCGCACCGGCAGCAATCATCACCATGCTGATTCCAGAGCGATGGGATGCGAGGTAAGCCGGTGTCATCGCAAAGTGCAGTTGCCACGTCTTGTCTACCGCCCGGACAGGTAAAACCGCCTTACCAGACCAGTGGTCATCGACACTTTCATCACCTTGCCAGTAGGCAACGCTGCCGTCCCGTTCCGTGATGTGATAACGGAAGCGATCGCGAATATTCTCTTCATACAGACACGTGTTCATTAGGGTTTGCAATCTGAACACGACATTCACATAGCCTAAGGGGGTACCGTCCTCAGACCTGAACTTATAGTAAAGAACTATCCCTTTACCGGCCTGCAGCAGATCAACGGGTTCTGTACGAACGACGCCGGTACTCACCTCGGCGGCACCTAAGGCTTCGGTAACTGAGGGGGATATATGATCATGCAGGTCTTTATTCAGTGCCGAGCGATTGCTCTCCTCAGGATAGACCTGCCGGATTACCCAGTCGTTGTCGATGTAGTTGAGCGCCTGAATGCCCGGGAGAATCGGAAACAACGCCGCTACCCGCCCCGGCCACTCATCGATCACAGTCCGGCTGTCATTCCAGGAAGGATCTGCCACCGCTGTCGCCAGCGCGACACGGGCGTCAACGCAGGACTCAAGGCGCAGCCTCACCTGTTCAGCAGTGATGTTGGTCTCCAGCCGGACACTGGCATTTTCGTCATGCCGGTAGCTAAGTCCCATCGCCACAACAATAATGATGCCGAACACGCCCACTAGCAGCGGCATCAGATTATGTTTTTTCACGCTTATTGACCCGATA
>JAGRIO010000143.1 GCA_020443225.1 Pseudomonadales bacterium | reverse complement strand
CCGAGCCATTTCCCTGCCTATACATGTAAAGGACGTTCTCAATAACACAGTAAGTCCATGCTAGGTAAGCGCCAGGGCTAGGAACTGCAAGAGTTACTTTATGTACCCATGCCACAGACTCGTGAGCACATTCTGCTGTCCAAGCAGGTCGGTGTACCGTACATCGTTGTGTTCCTGAACAAGGCAGACATGGTTGATGACGAAGAGCTGCTGGAACTGGTTGAAATGGAAGTACGTGAACTGCTTGACCAGTACGACTTCCCGGGTGATGACACCCCGATCATTGTTGGTAGTGCCCTGAAGGCGCTGGAAGGCGATACTTCTGACATTGGTGCACCTTCAGTGGTTAAGCTGGTAGAGACCCTGGATTCCTACATTCCTGAGCCGGTACGTGCGATTGATCAGCCGTTCCTGATGCCAATCGAAGACGTATTCTCTATTTCGGGTCGTGGTACGGTTGTGACTGGTCGTGTAGGCCGTGGCATTGTCCGTGTTGGCGACGAAGTTGAGATTGTTGGTATCCGTGACACTCAGAAGACGACCTGTACGGGTGTTGAGATGTTCCGCAAGCTGCTTGACGAAGGTCGTGCTGGTGAGAACGTAGGTGTTCTGCTGCGTGGTACCAAGCGTGACGAAGTTGAGCGTGGTCAGGTACTGGCCAAGCCTGGTTCAATTACGCCGCACACCAAGTTTGAAGGTGAGGTTTACGTACTGAGCAAGGACGAAGGTGGACGTCATACGCCATTCTTCAAGGGCTATAAGCCACAGTTTTTCTTTGAAACCACAGACGTCACAGGTTCCTGTGAACTGCCTGAAGGTACAGAGATGGTTATGCCCGGCGACAACGTGAACATGAACGTTGAGCTGATTGCACCGATTGCTATGGAAGAAGGTCAGCGCTTCGCGATTCGTGAAGGTGGCCGTACTGTTGGCGCCGGTGTTGTTACCAAGATCTTCGAATAATATCGGGATCTGCTTTTTTCTGAAGTAATTTGAAAAAAGACTTGAAACTCAGGCCGCGAAAATCTACTATTCGCGGCCTGAATTTTGAAGCTTACTCAGGGCCCCGATAGGGGGTCAACGGAAGCAAATCGGAGAACAGATCAAGATCTCCGGGGAGCGAATTGCATGAAAATGCGCCATGCCCTGCAAGGGAATGGGGCTTTTTTGACTTTAAATTCAGTGACCAGAAGCGCAAGCGTTTCGGTCAGACGAATGTAGCAGTTTGGCCATTCTTAGCAGCAGATAGCGGCTTCAGGCAAATGCAGCAAGACATGGCAGCGAGAATTGGCCGCTAGAATAAATCCGGGAGACGGGTTGGATGCAGAACCAGAGAATTAGAATTCGATTGAAGGCTTTTGATCACCGCCTTATCGATATTTCGACACAGGAAATCGTAAACACTGCCAAGCGCACTGGTGCGCAGGTTCGTGGTCCGATCCCTTTGCCGACCAGAACAGAAAAATTCACCGTATTGATTTCTCCGCACGTTGATAAAGACGCGCGTGACCAATACGAGATCCGAACTCACAAACGTATGCTCGACATCGTTGAGCCGACGGAAAAAACCGTCGATGCGCTGACCAAACTTGATCTGGCAGCCGGCGTAGAAGTTCAGATTAACCTGGGTTAATTGGAGCGAATATGACTATCGGCATCGTTGGCGTCAAGCGTGGCATGACGCGGATATTTACAGAAGAAGGTGTCTCTGTCCCAGTGACAGTCATTGAAGCGACACCGAACACCGTGGTACAGCGAAAGACAGCTGAAACCGATGGCTATGAGGCTATTCAGGTCACTGTAGGTACCAAAAAAGCTTCGCGGGTAAACAAGGCTGAAGCAGGCCATTTCAGCAAGGCAAATATTGCCGCTGGACGCAAACTGCTTGAGTTCCGTTGCGAAGCTGGCGATGAGCTTAGTGTAGGCGACACGCTTACCGTAGAAGGTTTCGAGCCTGGCCAGAAGATTGATGTTACCGGCCAGTCAAAGGGTAAAGGATTTGCGGGCGTCATCAAGCGATACAATTTCGCCATGCAGGACGCGACCCATGGTAACTCACTGTCTCACCGTGCACCTGGCTCTATCGGCCAGTGCCAGAGCCCGGGCCGTGTCTTTAAAGGCAAGAAGATGGCCGGTCATATGGGTGCAGAGCAGGTAACCGTGCAGACCCTCGAAATCGTACAGGTTGATCAGGAAAACAATCTGCTGCTGGTTAAAGGAGCAGTGCCCGGCGCGAAAGGTAGTGACGTTATTGTTATGCCTTCCGTTAAAGCCCGGAAATAAGTGGAGTTGAAGCCTTGAATCTCAATATTTCAGAACCAGGAAAGGGTGTTTCAGACAGAGCTGTAGAGCTCTCTGAAACGACTTTTGGGCGCCAGTTCAACGAGGCGTTGGTTCATCAAGTCGTCGTTGCATACATGGCTGGTGCGCGTCAGGGCACCCGCGCTCAGAAAACCCGATCAGAAGTATCTGGTGGTGGCAAGAAGCCATTCCGTCAGAAGGGTACTGGTCGGGCAAGAGCCGGTACCATCCGCAGCCCATTGTGGCGCGGTGGTGGCGTGACCTTTGCCAATAAAAATCAGGATTTCAGTCAGAAAGTTAACCGTAAGATGTATCGCGGTGCCATGCAGTCCATTCTTTCTGAGCTGATTCGTCAGGATCGTCTGGTCGTGACTGAAGACTTCTCAGTTGAAGCCCCTAAGACCAAGCAGGTACAGGCCAAGCTGAAAGACTTCGAACTCGATAACGTACTGATCGTGGTTGAAGAAGTGGACGAGAATCTGTATCTCGGCGCACGTAATCTGCGCAATGTAGAAGTGATTGATGTCCAGGGCGTGAACCCGGTTAACCTGATCGGTTTCGACAAGGTACTGTTCACCGTTGGCGCTCTGAAGAAAGCTGAGGAGATGCTCGCATGAACGAAGAACGCATGTACAAGATTCTGCTGGGCGCGCACATCTCTGAAAAATCCACCGTGATTGGTGATGTGTCTAACCAGTTTGCTTTCAAGGTCAGCCGTGATGCTACTCGTCCGGAGATCAAGGAAGCAGTTGAAAAGATTTATAACGTCAGCGTCGTGGATGTCACCACGATGAACGTTAAGGGTAAGGTCAAGCGTAATATGCGTGGCGTCAGCCGCAAGCCTAACTGGAAGAAAGCCTATGTTCGTCTTGCCGAAGGCAACGACATCGACTTTGCCGGTTAAGCAACGCGCTAAACACTAACCACAGAATTACTAAGCGGATTTAAAGAAAATGCCAGTCGTAAAAGCGAAACCAACATCCCCGGGACGCCGGTTCGTCGTCCAGGTCACGACACCTGACCTGCACCGTGGCGAAGGTTACCGGCCGCTATTGGAAAAGAAATCCAAGACCGGTGGTCGTAACAATCATGGCCGCATTACTACCCGTCACGTTGGTGGTGGTCACAAGCAGAAGTATCGAATCGTTGACTTCAAACGCAACAAAGATGGTATCAAAGCCGTTGTAGAGCGCCTGGAATACGATCCCAATCGTACCGCTCATCTTGCCTTGCTTAAGTACATGGACGGCGAGCGTCGTTATATTATCGCTCCCAAAGGCGTCAAGGCTGGTGATGAAGTCCAGTCTGGCAACGACGCACCTATCAAGCCCGGCAACACCCTTCCCCTCAGAAACGTCCCTATGGGTAGTCTGATCCACTGTATCGAGCTGAAGCCAGGCAAAGGCGCTCAGATGGTTCGTAGTGCAGGTACTTCCTGCCAGCTGGTGGCAAAGGAAGGTGCTTACGTAACCCTGCGACTGAGATCCGGTGAAATGCGCAAAGTCCTCGCTGACTGTCGTGCCACCCTGGGTGAAGTCAGCAATCATGAACACAGCCTGCGTTCACTGGGTAAGGCCGGCGCCAAGCGCTGGAGAGGCGTCAGACCAACTGTTCGTGGTGTTGTAATGAACCCGGTCGATCACCCGCATGGTGGTGGTGAAGGTAAGACTTCAGGCGGACGTCATCCTGTGACGCCGTGGGGTGTTCCTACCAAGGGTCATAAGACCAGAAAGAACAAACGAACTGACAATATGATCGTCCGTAAGAGACGGTCCAGTCGCTAGGAGATAGAACGTGCCGCGTAGTTTGAAAAAGGGACCCTTCATCGATCTGCATCTGATGAAAAAGGTCGAGACTGCTCTCGAAAGTAACGACAAGCGACCAATCAAGACCTGGTCACGCCGATCAATGATTGCGCCTGATTTTGTTGGCCTGACCATTCAGGTTCACAACGGTCGTCAGCATGTACCGGTTTTTGTTACTGAAGACATGGTTGGACACAAGCTTGGTGAATTCGCGTTGACCCGCACCTTTAAGGGTCACATCGTAGACAAGAAATCACGTCGATAAGAATTGAAAACCTGCTGACGCCAGCAGGTATTTGGTAGAGGAATTTAAGATGGAAGTTGCCGCTAAGTTGAAAGGCGCCAAGATTTCAGCCCAGAAAGCGCGCCTGGTTGCAGACCAGATTCGCGGTCAGGAGGTTGGCAAGGCGCTGGATATCCTGAACTTTAGCACTAAGAAAGGCGCGCACCTGATTCGCAAGCTGCTTGAATCAGCCATCGCCAACGCAGAGCACAACGAAGGTGCCGACGTAGACGAGCTGTCAGTCTCAAAAATCTACGTTGATGAAGGTTTAACAATGAAGAGAATTCGTCCGCGTGCCAAAGGCCGTGCAGACAGGATCTTGAAAAGAACTTGCCACGTTACTCTGGCCGTCTCTGACGACTGAGTTGACAGGTAGAAAGGGCTAACAGGAGACCAAAATGGGTCAAAAAGTACATCCCACAGGTATTCGATTAGGGATTGTTAAAGAACATACTTCTGTGTGGTACGCAGATGGCCCCGCCTATGCGGAAAAGCTGTACACAGATCTGAAGGTACGTGAGTTCATCCAGAAGCGACTTGCTCAGGCTTCCGTCAGCCGGATTGAAATCGAACGTCCTGCACAGACTGCGCGTATCACTATTCATACTGCCCGTCCTGGTATCGTGATCGGCAAGAAAGGTGAAGATGTAGAGAAACTGCGTCGTGAAGTTTCCAACATGATGGATGTGCCTGTTCACATCAACATCGAAGAAATTCGCAAGCCTGAGCTGGACGCTTACCTGGTTGCCCAGAATGTCGCACAGCAGCTTGAGCGTCGGGTTCAGTTTCGTCGCGCCATGAAGCGCGTTATGCAGAATGCCATGCGTCTTGGCGCAGAAGGTATCAAGGTTAAGGTTTCTGGTCGCCTGGGCGGTGCTGAAATCGCACGTGCAGAAAGCTACCACGAAGGTCGCGTTCCGCTGCACACACTGCGGGCTGACATCGACTACGCCACGGCTGAAGCACTGACTACCTATGGAATCCTGGGCGTGAAGGTCTGGATCTTCAAAGGTGAAGTACTCGGTACGCGAGACGACAAAGAGCAACAAACTAACGTTCAGAGTTTTGGATAGAAACGATGTTACAACCCAAACGAACCAAATTTAGAAAAGTCCAGAAAGGCCGTAACCGTGGCCTGGCTATACGCGGCAGCTCTGTAAGCTTCGGCGAATTTGGACTGAAGGCGACTGAACGTGGTCGCATGACTGCTCGCCAGATCGAAGCCGGTCGACGAGCAATGACCCGACGCGTACGTCGTGGTGGTCAGATCTGGATCAGGGTTTTTCCTGACAAGCCAATTACCAAGAAGCCTCTGGAAGTTCGTCAGGGCAAAGGTAAGGGTAACGTAGAGTACTGGGTAGCTCAGATCAAGCCAGGCAAGATGCTCTACGAAATGGAAGGTGTACCAGAAGACGTGGCGCGTGATGCGTTCCGACTGGCCGCTGCAAAGCTGCCGTTCGCCACGACCTTCGTTAAACGTACTGTCATGTAATCGAATCGGAAGATCGGAATGAAAGCATCAGAATTACGGGAAAAGTCAGTCGAGGAGCTTCAGGCAAGCCTGATCTCCCTCGTGAAAGACCAGTTCTCATACCGTATGCAGCAATCAACTGGCCAGCTGGGTCAGACTCATTTGCTCAAGACGGTAGCAAAAGATATTGCGCGCGTGAAAACAGTGCTCAACGAGAAAAGCAGGGTGAGTGAATGAGCGAGACAAATGTAGCCAGAACAGCCAGCGGTACTGTCGTTAGCAACAAGATGGACAAGACCATCACCGTACTGGTTGAGCGAAAAGTTAAGCACCCGATTTACGGTAAGTACATCAAGCGGTCCAAGAAGATCCATGCTCACGACCCTGAGAACCAGTGTCAGGAAGGGGATCAGGTGACGATTGAAGAGACCCGGCCAATTTCCAAGACCAAGGCCTGGAAGCTCAGTTCAGTTGATCGCAAGGCAACCATTATTTAAAGGTTTTCTGGTCCGGATTGCCGGGCTGGAATTGAGTTTGGAGTAGTAGATCATGATTCAGACGCAGACATATTTGGATATCGCGGACAACAGTGGTGCGCGCCGTGTGATGTGCATCAAGGTACTGGGTGGGTCCAAGCGTCGTTATGCCAGTGTCGGCGACATTATCAAGGTCACCGTAAAGGAAGCTATCCCACGTGGTCGTGTCAGAAAGGGTCAGGTACTGGATGCTGTTGTAGTCCGTACCAAGAAGGGTGTACGTCGTCCTGACGGCTCACTGATCAAGTTCGATGGTAACGCCGCTGTTCTGCTGAACAACAACAAGCAGCCCATCGGTACACGTATCTTCGGGCCAGTAACTCGCGAGTTACGTAACGACAAATTTATGAAAATTATCTCTCTGGCCCCAGAAGTATTGTAGTTCTGGCGAAAAGTTAAGGGTTGCAGGCAAATGCGCAAGATTAAGAAAGACGATGAAGTGATCGTCATCGCTGGTAAGGACAAGGGTAAGAGAGGTTCTGTTACCCGAATGATGGATGACGGTCGTGTATATGTTTCTGGTGTGAACCTTGTTAAGCGCCACACGAAGGGTAACCCGAATGCGGGTCAGCCTGGTGGCATTATCGAGAAGGAAGCACCGATTCAGATCTCTAATATCGCGATCTTCAACAGCAAGACTGCGAAGGCAGATCGGGTTGGCATCAAGATTCTCGATGACGGCAGGAAAGTACGCGTCTTCCGCTCTACCGGCGAAGAGATAGATTAAGGTTTAGTTCCCTGACAGGGGTAGATGGTTAAGTAAAATGGCAGACCTAAAAGCAGTTTACGAGAAAGAATTGAAGCCAAAGCTCAAAGAAGAGCTTGGCATCGCTAACGTTATGGAGATTCCCCGAATCACCAAGATCACCCTTAACATGGGTGTTGGTGAAGCGATTGGTGACCGCAAGCAACTGGATAACGCGGTTGCGGATATGGAAGCAATCACTGGCCAGAAGGCCGTCATCACGCTGGCCCGCAAGTCAATTGCTGGTTTCAAGGTGCGTGATGGTTACCCGATTGGTTGCAAGGTGACTCTGCGACGTGCGCGTATGTACGAATTCCTGGATCGTCTGATCAACATTGCGATTCCTCGTCAGCGTGACTTCCGGGGTATTTCACCCAAGTCATTTGACGGCCGTGGAAATTTCTCAATGGGTCTGACAGAACAGATCGTATTTCCGGAAATCGACTACGACAAAATTGACAAGATTCGTGGCCTGGATATTGCCATTTCCACGACTGCGAAGACAGATGAGCAGGGCAGAGCACTGTTACGTGCCTTTAATTTCCCATTCAGAGAAGCAAGCTGAGAGCTGACAGAGAGCGATTATGGCTAAAGTATCAATGATCAATCGCGAGAAGAAGCGCGCCAAGACGGTTAAGAAATACGCCGCCAAGCGGGCTGCTTTGAAAGCGGTTATTGCTAACCCTAATTCATCAGAAGATGAGCGTTGGGAAGCGCAACTGAAGTTGCAGGCACTGCCAAGAGATGCAAGTCCTGTCAGACAAATGCGTCGTTGCAACCTGACCGGTCGCCCACACGCCGTTTACAGAAAATTCGGACTGGCTCGCACCAAGCTGCGAGAAGCAGCCATGCGCGGTGATGTACCGGGCCTGGTTAAGTCCAGCTGGTAATCAGGAGCATATGAAGTTATGACAATGCAAGACCCAATAGCGGATATGCTGACCAGAATCCGTAATGCACAGACTGCGAAGATTCGTTCTGTTTCCATGAACTCTTCGAAGACCAAGGTCGCGGTTGCGGAAGTCCTGAAAGCAGAAGGTTATATCTCTGACTTTGCAGTAGACAGCGAAACCAAGCCGACTCTGACCATTGAGCTCAAGTACTTCCAGGGTAAGCCTGTGATTGAAGAGATCAAGCGCGTCAGCCGTCCTGGCCTGCGTCAGTACAAGAGCAAGGACGAGATCCCATCTGTCAAAGGTGGTCTCGGCATCATTATCCTGTCTACCAACAAGGGCATGATGACTGACAGAGCGGCACGCGCCGCAGGCATCGGTGGCGAGCTGATTTGCTCCGTCTTCTAAACGAGCGTGTAGCCAAGATTACAAGGTTGATTTGATATGTCACGTATAGCAAATAATCCGGTCTCGATTCCCAAAGGGGTCGAGGTCTCACTGAGCGGTAAGTCGCTGAGTGTTAAGGGTGGAAAAGGTGCACTGGATCTCGACATCCATGAACTGGTTGAAATCTCTCAGGATGAAGATGCGCTGAAGTTTGCCGCTGTTAACAGCAGCAAGGAATCACACGCATTGTCCGGCACTTTCCGTGCCCTGGTGTCCAACATGGTCACTGGTGTTTCTGAAGGTTTTACCAGAGAGCTTCAGCTGATCGGTGTTGGTTACCGCGCACAGGCGCAGGGTCGGGTACTGAACCTGAGCCTGGGTTTTTCGCATCCTGTTGAGTATCAGGTACCGGAAGGTATAGACATTGAAACGCCATCGCAGACTTCAATTATTGTGCGGGGCGTTGACAAGCAGCTGGTTGGACAGGTTTCCGCTGAGATCCGGGCCTACAGGCCACCAGAGCCTTATAAGGGCAAGGGTGTACGCTACGCGAATGAATACGTGAAGCGTAAGGAAGCGAAGAAGAAGTAGTGATCAGATTGGTTCTCCAACCTGTTATCCATTTGAGGCAGATATGAGTAAGAAAAACGACGCTCGACTCCGAAGAGCAAGACGAGGCCGAAAGCACATGCTGGAACTTGAAGTTCC
>JAGRIO010000142.1 GCA_020443225.1 Pseudomonadales bacterium | reverse complement strand
ATGGAATTTTGCAGTGCCAGAGCACCGCCCAGGGCGAATCCCAGTCTGACCAGCCAGTGGGCCTCAAAGGATTTGTGTGACCACAGTCTGTGATAGCCGGCAGTGATGGATAGTCCGTTCCACAGGGTAAAAACAACAAAGCCGGCCCACAGCCAGGGCTCGTAGGCAAAGAAATAGCCGTAAACCGGTACCCCAACCAGGGCTACCAGACTGGTTCCGAATAAGACCAGAGCCACGTCCCAGCGGCGGGGCGCTTCAGGATTGGTATTGTTCATTCTGTCAGCTTCCGATTCAGGTTCTCAGTTGATCAGGTCCGCCTGTGCAGGCTTGTGGTATGCTGTCGCCGACTCGTGGTCAGGACAGGCACCTGGCACACCCGGTTCCCGCATTCTAAACGGGGGTTCTATGAGGTGTCACGGTTCAATGCTTAAAATCCGGACATTCACCGGCGGGTGATGAGGGATGAGCATGGAATAGTTTGGTGGCGTCGCAGACGGACTGGCGAATGCGTGTGAAAGCCTGTTCCGGGCGGGTGCCCGGTCACCACGAAACAGACTTTTAGTCACATTACTGGTTTTATCAACAAAGTTTTTATCAACACAATTATCGGGAAACAGCTATGTCAGCAAAAGCAGAAGCCGCTTTGGCAATTTTCAAGTCCATCGAAGGTCAGGAAGAAGGCGTCGGTGAGTGGTTCGAGATTGACCAGGACCGTATCAACCTGTTCGCAGATGCGACACTGGATCATCAGTTCATCCACATTGATCCGGAAAAATCCGCCGAATTATCACCTTACAAAGTCACGATTGCCCACGGCTTCCTGACCCTGTCTATGATCGTTCATCTGGGCAAGTCGGTTCCGCCGCTGAAGCCGGAAGCGCTCGAAGGCGTTTATATGGGCGTGAACTACGGTCTCGACAAGGTCCGTTTCCCTGCGCCAGTACCGGTGAATTCCCGTATCCGTGCCCGTCACACGCTGGTATCCGCTGAGCTGAAGGGTGCTAACACCATTCAGGTAAAGCGGCAGGTGACTGTTGAGCGTGAAGGAAGTGACAAGCCGGTTTGTATCGCTGAATCACTGACCCGCATGATGTACGCCTGATTTCAGCTGTCTGATCTGCCCCGCACGCGCCTGCGAGCGGGGCATTCTGGCGATTGCTGTGACAAAACTGCAGCGAACGCACAGTTTTTTTTCTGATAGTGGAAAAAAACCTGATTCCTCCATTCAATCCCCATGATTTGAACTGCCTGTAAAGTTAGAATAGCGGCTTTATCCTTCTGGCCTGATTCTTAAGGAATTTCCATGACCGTTATCACCAAAGAAGACCTGATTCAGAGCGTTCAGGACGCACTGCAATACATCTCTTATTACCATCCTGCTGATTTCATCAAGGCTGTTAATGAAGCCTATGAACGGGAAGAGTCCAGTGCGGCAAAAGACGCGATGGCGCAGATTCTGATTAATTCCCGCATGTGTGCTGAAGGACACCGGCCGATCTGCCAGGACACCGGCATTGTCAATGTCTTTGTATCAGTGGGTATGGATGTCCGGTTCGAGACTGATCAGTCGCTGGAAGATATGATCAATGAAGGCGTTCGCCGGGCTTATATGTTGCCCGACAATGTACTGCGTGCTTCTGTGCTGGCTGACCCTGCCGGCAAGCGTACGAACACCAAAGACAACACACCAGCGGTGATTCACACCCAACTGGTCATGGGGGACAAGGTGGAAGTGCATGTGGCGGCCAAGGGCGGTGGCTCAGAAGCCAAGTCCAAGTTTGCCATGCTGAATCCGGCTGACAGCATTGTTGACTGGGTGATTAAAACGGTTCCGACCATGGGTGCTGGCTGGTGTCCGCCTGGCATGCTGGGCATCGGTATTGGCGGCACCTCAGAGAAAGCCATGCTGCTCGCCAAGCGTTCGCTGATGGAGCCGATCGACATTCACGAACTGCAGGCAAGAGGCCCTTCCAGTCGCACAGAGGAACTGCGGCTGGAGATCTTTGATAAAGTGAACTCGCTGGGCATTGGTGCACAGGGTCTGGGTGGTCTGACCACCGTGCTGGATGTCAAGATTATGGACTATCCCACCCACGCCGCTAACCTGCCGGTAGCGATGATTCCTAACTGCGCGGCAACCCGCCACGCCCACTTTGTGCTGGACGGTAGTGGGGTTGCGGAGCTCCCGGCGCCGAAGCTGGAAGACTGGCCGAAGATCACCTGGGAAGCAGGTCCTAACTCACGCCGGGTTAATCTTGATACGGTCACTCAGGCAGACATTGAATCCTGGAAGCCCGGTGAAACCCTGTTGCTCAGTGGCAAGATGCTGACAGGGCGTGATGCTGCCCATAAGCGCATCCGCGACCTCTTTGCTGAAGGTAAGGAACTGCCTGCCGGCGTTGATCTGAACGGCCGGTTTATTTACTACGTCGGCCCGGTAGACCCGGTGCGGGAAGAAGTCGTTGGCCCGGCGGGCCCTACAACTGCAACCCGCATGGATGGTTTTACTGACATGATGCTGGAGAAAACCGGTCTGCTGGGCATGGTCGGTAAGGCTGAGCGTGGTCCCGCTGCCGTTGAGTCTATCCGCAAACACAAAGCAGTGTATCTGATGGCTGTGGGTGGTGCGGCTTATCTGGTTTCCAAGGCGATCCGCAAGTCCCGCGTGGTGGCCTTTGAGGACCTGGGAATGGAAGCCATTCATGAATTTGAAGTGGAAGACATGCCCGTAACCGTGGCGGTGGATTCGCAGGGGGATTCTGTTCACGTCAGCGGGCCGAAGACCTGGCAGGCGAAGATCGGCAAAATTCCACTTGCCAATGTTGAATAAAGTGAATTAAACCCTTAATAATCAATAATTTAACACTATTTGTCGGTGGTTTGTTCATTGAACAGCCCCGGCAAATCAAGTACATTACCCGATTGAACCCTGACGCTGCAGCAGTGTCTGAAAGACTGAATCTATTCAAACGCCCCTTATTGGGGCGTCGACGTATCATTGGAACAATAAAAATATGGGGCAAGAATCAACTTCCGTTGACCAACTCTATCTGAATGCTGAAGAGCTCTCGCAGGACTTTTCGCTCTTTCCGCAACGCCAGACCGCATCTGTCATTAAGGGTCTGCTCACTGACGCCCAGATTGAGGCGAAGCTGGAACAGCTTAAAAATATGGAGGTTGATGCCTATATTGCGGCAACTGTAGCCCCCACTGAAGAATCCACCCGTCCAGGCGCGAAGGAAATAGTTGCAGCGCTGGATGTGCCGATGACCAACCAGATTGATAAAGGACCGCTGTACAGCGCAGAGCTGGATTTCGTGGTCAACGGCTTACACCGCAAGATTGGTCTGATCGCCCAGAATCGTGCGCATAACACCGGTGTGTGGGGACCAGAACATCATGAGCTGGCTGCAAAACTGGCCAGCGACTTTGCTATTCGCAATATGCCGATTGTTACCTTTATGGATACACCTGGCGCTGACCCCTATGAAGACGCCAACGCGGATAATCAGGCGCACTCTATTTCGCGACTGATTGCCGAGCTTTGCAATGTCGATGTACCGACGCTTGGCATCATTGTCGGCCAGGGTTACTCTGGTGGTGCAATTCCACTGGCTGCCAGTAATCTGCTGCTTTCTGTGCGCACCGGTGTGTTTAACACCATTCACCCCAAATCACTGGCAAACCTGGTGCGGCGCTATAACCTGTCATGGCAGGAGTGCGCGCAGTTTGTCGGGGTTTCCAGTTACGAGTTGTATAAGCAGGGAAACATCGATGGCGTGATCGATTATGACCCGGGTGAAGCAAATACCATTCAGAACCTGCGCGATGTGATTACGACAGGTATCAGTTCGATTGAAGAAGGTACCCGGCAGTTCGTCGCCAGTCATCCTGAGATCCTTGATCACTATCACCGCAATCTGAATCGCTATCTCCACCCCTCTGAATATCTGTCGGCCGTTAACGCCAGCTCAACACTCAAGCTGAGAACCTCGCCGACCGAGTATCCGAATATTTTTGGCGCAGCCTATCGCTATCTGCGCTATCTGGGGTTGCGCAAGCGTATCAAGAGCACCACCACGACCCAGTACGGGCGGCTGGCAGATACCGAGATTCCTGAAGGCGAACTGGCCCAGCGTATTCACCGCGAGCGCCGTGCGGCCTTCCTGGGCTGGTTACAGGACCCGGACAAGATTCTGTACGAAGATGTGCTGAGTAAATCCTGGAAGAACTATGTCGACAAAAAATCGGTTGTCGGTGACGAGCGCGGCAAGATTGCGCAGCTGATATTTGGCGAGCCAACCAAAAACTATGAGGTTGCCAAACGTGATCTCTGCATGGTCACAGGGTTGCATCTTTACAATCGCTGGAAGGCGAGTGCGCAGGATAACCTGGCGGCACTGGTTGATCATATCGGCAATGAAGATGCGAATTCTTTCCTGTTGCAGTCATCAGACCTGAAAGACGTTAAGGGCCTGTTAGGCGCAATGTCCAATACGGATAATGTCTTCGTATCCTATATCAAGTCTCTGTTCAGTTTTGAAGGCAAGAAGCTTTTTGATAAGGAATTTATCGACGAGAAAACCAGCGACTATCTGTCTGCCCAGCTGATTTCAGAACTTAATCTGATTCTTGAAGGCTCATCGCTCTATGATGCTGAGAAACTTGCCGGGCAGAATCTTTCCGACTACACCACTCGCTTGCTGGAAGCAGGTTCGGAACATCCTATTCAGCTGAACCGGCGGTTACTGGAAGACAGTCTGTGGTCATATATTGAAAGAAAGACTGAAGGTGAGCGTCAGGTCAGCGATCAGGAACGTACGATTCTTGATGTGGTGCTGGACGAAGATATCCGTGACGATTTCGTTTTTGAATGTGAAAACCTGATTGTCTTTGGCATCGTGTATGACAACCTGATTGCAGATCTGGTGTCGGTAGCCCGCCAGGCCCACGAATCACGGACGCTGCCTGCTGAGTTTATTCAGCAGTTGTTAGAAAAATCTTTTGTGCAGGCGGCCAGTGCAGACGTTGTCAGCACCGATGACAAGGCTGAACTCGACAAGCGTTTCTCGCAATGGGTTAAGGATCTGAGTGATCATCCCCGTGCGGCCCCCTTTCTGAAGTCGGTGGAAGAATGGATACGGGTAGTCCATAAAGATAAGTCAGATACCCTGTTTGTTGTTGTCAGTTTCTTCTTCGAGAAACTATTGCCGGAATACTACGCCTCGCGCCGCGGTAAGAAGCGCTATGAGGGACGGGTTGAGCCGGTACGTATAGGTCGGCGCAAGGACTTCTGGAACCGGCTTAACATTGCTTATCGGGATCTGTTGTTCCATGAGCAGCTGACCCGTGAAAAGCGGTCTGGCAGAACGTCGTTTGAGAACATCGTGGACAAGTACGTCAGGAACTTCGAAGAGTTGAATGGCACGCTGATGTCGGCAAACCCGGTATCCTTTCCGACTTTCCGGCCTTCTATTGAATCAGCCCTGAAGAATAATGTTAAACCCTGCGGGCTCATCACCGGCATTGGTGATTTTACCACCGAGAACGGTTGTTACCGGGTTGGTATGGTGATCTCCAATGTAGCGTTCCAGGCCGGTAGTATTGATAACTCTTATTGCGTCAGGTTCTGTAAGCTGCTGGTAGAGTGTGCTATCCAGCGATTGCCTGTGGTGTGCTTTATCTCATCCGGTGGCATGCAGACCAAGGAAGGGGCGGCAGCACTGTTTACCATGGCGGTTGTCAATGACCGCATTACCCGCTTCGTACGTGACAATGACCTGCCGATAATCATGTTTGGCTTTGGTGACTGTACCGGTGGGGCGCAGGCGAGTTTTGTCACCCATCCGCTGGTGCAGACTTACTATTTCACAGGTACCAGCATGCCATTTGCCGGGCAGGCGGTTGTTGAGCGTAACCTGCCGTTTACCTGTCTGCTGAGCAACTACCTGTCAGTAAAACCCGGTTCCATGCGGGGCATGGTCAAGCATCCGTTTTCGGCAGACCTTGACAGTGAGCTGAGAAGAATTGATCCGGCCATTCCGCTGCCAACAGAATCGGTTGAGCAGGTTGTTGACCGCATTATGGAAGGTCAGCTGACGGCAGCCGAACCAATTGTGATCAAGCGGTCGGCTTCTGAAGAAGAGCTGATCAGACCTATACAGCGAACCCTGATTCACGCTCGTGGCTGTACAGCAGTGAAGCTGGTCTCGAAAGCTATCGAATATGGTCATGAAGTGGTGCTGGTGCAGTCTGACCCGGATATGGATTCAGTGCCTGCAGACATGGTGCGCAATGATCCGAAACACACACTGGTTTGTATTGGTGGTAACACCTCTGACGAAAGTTATCTGAACGCGCTGAGTGTGATCAGTATTGCTGAGGCACAGGGTGTGGATTCGCTTCACCCGGGTATCGGCTTCCTTTCGGAAGATCCTAACTTTGCCAAGCTGGTGCGTGAGCGGTCTATCAATTTCATCGGACCCAAGGTTGCCAGCATGGAGACCATGGGCAACAAGTCTAACGCGATCAATACCACTCAGAGTATCAATGTGCCGGTAGTGCCTGGCAGTCATGGCATTGTCGGGTCGTCAGAGCAGGCCGCTGAAATCTCCGAACGCATTGGTTACCCGGTGCTGCTGAAAGCAGTCCATGGTGGTGGCGGCAAGGGTATTCAGGTTGTGCGCCGGCCGGAGCAACTTCATGGTCTGTTCCACCAGGTGACGACGGAAGCCAGGGCAGCTTTCGGAAATGGCGATGTCTATATTGAGAAATTTGTGACTTCGCTGCGTCATATTGAGGCGCAGATTCTGCGTGATACCCATGGTAATACGCGGGTACTGGGACTGCGTGACTGTTCCGTTCAGCGTAATAATCAGAAGCTGATGGAAGAGTCTGGTTCGACTATGCTGCCAGCCGAGCTCAGGCAGCAGGTTTACGATTATGCGCGCAAGATCGCGGATGCTGTGGACTACATCGGCGCAGGTACGGTTGAGTTTATCTATGACGTGCCAAGTAATGCCGTTTACTTCATGGAAATGAATACCCGGCTGCAGGTCGAGCACCCGGTAACCGAGCAGGTGACCGGTATTGATATCGTCAGGAAGCAGTTTGAGATAGCTTCCGGCGGGTCTATTGCTGATCTTGAACCGACCGAAACCGGCTACGCACTGGAAGTCCGGGTTAACGCCGAAAAGGCGGTGCTCGATGCTGAAGGCAGAGTCTCTTTTGCGCCAACTCCCGGCGAGATTACAGAATGCTATTTCCCGGAGCAGGATAATATTCAGCTGATTTCCATGGCTGGTACCGGCAAGGTGGTTTCACCCTTCTATGACAGTCTCATTGTGCAGATCATCTGCACCGGCACTGACCGGAATGACACGGTGAAGAAGATGCTGGATTACCTTGGCAAGGTGAAGATCCATGGCGTGTGCACCAACATCTCACTGATCAGACGAATCCTTGCTGATCAGGAATTCCTCGACGGCATTTACGATACCGGTTATCTGCCGAAGTTTCTGGAGCGAACCGACATTCAGGCCCTCATCAATGAGATCGAGGAAGCTTCCGGTACCGCTGGCGCGGGGCTGGACCTGGAGATGCTGAAAATTGAGGGAAGTGATGAACTGAAGGTTCTGTCACCCTCCACCGGTGTTTTCTATACCACACCTTCGCCGACAGAACCGGAATATGTCAGTGTGGGGGATCTGATTACCACCGAAGATACGATCTGTCAGCTGGAAGCTATGAAGATGTTCACACCGGTAAATCTGAATACCTTTTCTGGAGAAAGTGGCGAATTGTATGATGCCTCCTGCAAGTACGAAGTCACCCGCATTAACGTGGCCAGTGGCCAACAAGTGAATGAAGGTGATTTGCTGTTCGTTATACGACCGGTTCAGGCTGCTGAAGCCGACACAGAGAACTGAGTTAAACGGGTCGCAGTTGTAACTGCGACCCGCGTTTCAGCTTCGGTTGTTGCGCGTAATGTCTGCCAGACACTGGTGTGCAAAGCTACTGTGGTCAGCATAAGAGGTGATGGCCCGAGCGGCACACACTGAACTGCCAGTGCCTGCGGGCGAAAGGATTGCCATGACCACAACCGATTCCGCGCAGACCAGAACAGCTGTGTTTGCCGATGTGCAGAATATCTACTACACCACTCAGCAGGCTTTTGGGCGCAAATTTGACTATGGGGCTTTGTGGCGACAACTTGCTGCCAGCTCAGATATCGTAGTCGCCAACGCGTATGCCATACATCGCGGCGATGATCAGCAGATGAAATTCCAGAACGCCCTGCGAAGTATTGGTTTTACGGTCAAACTCAAACCCTATATTCAGCGTCGGGACGGTTCTGCCAAGGGCGACTGGGATGTCGGGATCACCATCGATGTCCTTGAAGCGGCTCCTGATGCTGACAGGATAGTCCTGTTGTCCGGAGACGGTGATTTTGACCTGTTGCTGCAGCGGGTAAAACAGAAGTACCAGGTAACGACAGAGGTCTATGGTGTCAGTCAACTGAGTGCTGATTCATTAATTGGTTCGGCAGATCAGTTCCATGCTATCGATGAAACACTATTGATCTGACGACAGCACCTGGCAGCGTCTGACAGAGGCGCATTGCGCTGAATGGCTGTCTGCGCCAGGCCAGACATGATTAACGGCCGGTTGATCAGTCAATGGATGGGCAGACCATTGCTAGCCAATATACTCGGCAATTCCTTTGCCGATGTAGATTAACGCGATCAGCAGGATGATTCGCCGCCCTAACAACTTAAACTGATTGTCATCAATCCGCTCTACAATTTTGCTGCCAACCCAGTTTCCGGCGATAGCGGCAACAATGACTGCGGGAAAGACGTACCAGGGCAGAGCCGTCGCCGCGCTGATAAAGAACGCATAGTAAATCAGCTTCAGGATATGCCCGAGGGTCTGGGTAATTGCCTTGGTGCCCAGAATTTCATGACGGGTCAGGCTGCTTTTAATATAAAAGATGTCCAGCACCGGGCCTGATGCGCCGGCCAGCATCTGTGCGGTGGTCACCAATATGCCGCAGCTGAAAGCAACCGGTGGCTTTTCCATATCGAGGTCGACAGATTTGGGCAGGAAGAGTGCCATGACCGGGAATGAACCAACCAGCAGAAATACCAGTC
>JAGRIO010000141.1 GCA_020443225.1 Pseudomonadales bacterium | reverse complement strand
TCTCCCGCGAACTGGGAACTCTCTGGCACCAGAAACTCTTCAGAAAAGGCTGGATCGCTCCCAGTTGGCCAGTGGCATTTGGCGGCACCGGCTGGTCCGAAACCCAGAAACACATTTACGCTGAAGAAGCGGCCATGGCCGGCGCACCTATGATCATGCCCTTTGGTATCAGCATGGTGGGGCCGGTAATCTATACCTTCGGAACAGAGGCACAGAAGCAACAACATTTGCCAGGTATTCTCGATGGCAGTGTCTGGTGGTGTCAGGGTTATTCTGAACCAGGCAGCGGTTCGGATCTGGCCTCCCTGAAAACCCGCGCAGTCCGTGATGGCGATGACTTTGTGGTTAACGGTCAGAAAATCTGGACGACCAATGCGCATAAGGCAGACTGGATCTTCGCCCTGGTTCGCACCGACCCGGACTGCAAACCACAACAGGGGATCAGCTTTCTGCTGATCGACATGAATTCCCCAGGCATTGAACGCAAGCCCATCGTCTCCATTGACGGACTGCACCACCTGAATGAGGTTTATTTCACCGATGTGCGGGTACCCGTTACCAATCTGATTGGCGAGGAAAACAAAGGCTGGACCTATGCCAAATTCCTGCTGGGCCATGAACGGACCGGCATTGCCGGCGTCGCTTCTGGACGCAAGGCAGTGGCAGCCCTCAAAGCTTTTGCCAGCAACGAAACCGGCGACGGCAAAGGTCCCCTCGCCGGGGACCTGGCGTTTATGTCCCGCCTCGCGGAAACTGAAATCAAACTCAACGCACTGGCGCAGATTGAAGCCAGGCTACTGGCAGCGATGGAGGGCGGTGGCAGCGCGGGCGACGCGGCATCAATGCTGAAGATTCTGGGCACTGAAGTTCAGCAGAGTCTTGATACTTTAAGGGTGGAGGCCTGTGCCTGGTATGCCCTGCCCTTCGAGCTGGCGCATGTAGATGGCAGCGCTGACGGCTCGCCTGTCGCGCCGGACTACGCATTCACCGCAGTCAGCGATTATAACTTTGGCAGAGCTTCCAGCATCTATGGTGGTTCCAACGAAATTCAGCGGAATGTGATTTCAAAGGCGGTGTTAGGGTTGTAATTGCGACAGGCACAGCTCTGCAGGGAAAAAAGTGCGCCTCAACGAGGCGCACGAATTCTGACTCACATGGGGGGAATGAACGTCCTGCGGCGTCGTCAACGACGGTTTCCGGTTACCTCAGCACGTTCTTCCTCTCAGTGATGCCAGTCTCTGGATTCTCTCAGGGACCCCTGATCCTCTGGGTTGTGGTCTGGGTTGTGGTCTGGCTTTATCTTCGGCCAGCCTGTCATCAGCTGATGCAATCCAGAGTCCGGCTCAGCTCATCAAAATGTGCAGGATCCACAAGCTCATGGTGGTGCAGTCCCAGGCCAGGCATATGCGCCAGCAGCATGGCAGCACAGACCACCACGATGGTCGCCGGTACCCAGTACCGCTGCCGTTGACCAGTAAATGGTGGTTTTTCTCTGTACCAGCAGTGAAAACTGGTGGCTCCCCCTATCAGGGTCAATACAGAGACCAGTAGAAAATTACTGACATAGGACGCCGCCAGTCCCACCCAGGGCGCCAGCAGCATCAGGGCAATACAGGGAAAATGCGGCCCGACGATCATACCAAGACACGACAACTGACCTTTCAGCCCTGCTTGCTGACACTGCACACCCTGACTGCTCATCTCTGACACGACCATCAACAGAATATGGTCAGCATTGTATGTCAGCGCTGAGTTGCTCACCTTGAGATGGATCAAATCGCTGTCACAGACTTGACCCGGCCTCATAGTTCCAACATTCTGGAACTATGAATATTAAATCACCGTCGGTATGAGCAGGTCAGAACGCCAGGATCAGCAGACGGCAAACAAGCAGGGGATCTGGAACCATGGGTATCTTTGAGCGCTACTTATCATTGTGGATCGCACTGGCGATCGTCACCGGAGTACTGGGCGGATCGGTCATACCGGATATATTCAGAGCCATTGCATCGCTGGAATATGCCCACGTCAACCTTGTGGTAGCTCTGTTCATCTGGGTGATGATCTACCCCATGATGGTGAACATTGATTTCGCTTCACTGAGAGATGTGGGTAAAAAACCCAGAGGGCTCTGCGTCACGCTGGTGGTGAACTGGCTGATCAAACCCTTCACCATGGCACTGATCGCCATCGCCTTTTTTGAACACATTTTCGCCGGTCTGGTGGATCCGCAATCCGCCAGCGAATACATCGCCGGCATGATTCTTCTGGGTGTCGCCCCCTGCACGGCGATGGTTTTCGTCTGGAGCCAGCTGGTTAACGGTGATGCCAATTACACGCTGGTACAGGTCTCGGTAAACGACATTATTATGATATTTGCGTTTGCACCGCTCGCGGCCTTCCTTCTGGGCGTGACGGATATTACTGTCCCCTGGGAAACTCTGCTGTTGTCGGTGGTTTTGTATGTCCTGATTCCACTGCTGGCAGGTTACCTCACTCGCCGGTTACTGGATGACAACAACAACCATGCAGAACTCAGCCGTTTTCTCAACCACATCAAGCCTTTCTCTGTGGTGGGATTGCTGGCGACAGTCGTTTTGTTGTTTGGCTTTCAGGCGCAGACAATTCTGGACGAACCCTTTGTGATCGCTTTGATCGCGGTACCCCTGCTGATTCAGAGCTATGCCATCTTTGCTGTCGCCTACGGCTGGGCCTGGCTCTGGAAAATACCTTTTAACACTGCGGCTCCGGCAGCACTGATCGGAACATCTAATTTCTTTGAGCTCGCCGTGGCTGTGGCTATCAGCTTGTTTGGACTGCATTCCGGTGCAGCGCTTGCAACGGTTGTGGGCGTTCTGGTGGAAGTACCTGTAATGCTGTCGCTGGTCGCACTGGCTAACAGGACCCGCCACTGGTTTCCCGCCGCATGATCAGGAGCCAGCCATGACCGTCTCCCGGGCAACCCGGGCGATTTCCCGGAGAAATTTGCGCTTCCCGCTCTGACCTAACTGCAGCACCGCGCCATCGACCAGCGCTGTAACAACCCGCGCCCTCAGCAGACTTTCAGCCTCTGAGAGCGCGGGGTTAGTGCAACGTATCACATCGACCAGGGCAGCATAAAACTGGTCATAGACTTCGTAATAAATCGCCCTGAAAGCGTCGTTATGTAATGACAGATAATTCAGCAAGCCGAAAATTCTGCCGCTGTCGCCCCGCCATTTGGTCACCAGATGACTGACGAAACGTTCGAAATCCACCTGACGACCATCACCCTGTTCACAAAGTAATTTCAGTTCACTGGTATCAGATTCAGCCTCCCTTCGTACCACAGCTTCTACCAGCGATTCACGACTCGGGAAGTAATACTGCAGATTGCCCAGAGTCATGCCCAGATGCTCCGCCAGGCTACGCAGTACCAGCCCATCATATCCCTTTTCAATCAGTTGCTGCCGTGCAACCTGATGAATTCTTTCGCGCTGGGTTGCACCTTTTTTGCTTCTTGTTTTGCCTGTATCAGTCATCTCAAAATTCTTCCGTTTCCCGGTCAGCCGGGGACCACCACGCTTCGCCCATCAAACGCACACTGGAAAACCAGTGGCAAATGTTACCCGCCTGCTGAAAGCAGCCGTCAGACCTCTGCAACAGCAATGGCGATAAACACCGTAAACGGGCCAGTTTACTTAGTACCCGCTCTGTTCTGAAATCATCAGCTCTGACATCATCAGCTCTGACATCACCGGCTCTGACATCACCGGCCTGGCGACCCTCTCAACTTATCGCCAGAATCAGATTATGGCTATTTATAGGTTGTTGACCTATTTAGGTTAGAGACCTATTATCTGCCGGATCTGTACAGAGGACAAGATATGGCAACCATACAAGCAAGCGAAACAGACAGTGAATTTCTGAGCGCACCCAGAATAGGAGTACTGATCGTCAACACCAGCAACCAGGAGCCCAGGGGAATACCCGTATGGTTCGAATGGGATGGCAGCACCATCGCCTTCTTCTCAGCCCATGATTCCTCCAAGGTCAGCTACCTCAGTGCGGGCCAGCCAGTCTCATTTGTCGTCAGCAATACAGCAGATGAATCATCTCTGTGGTTCGCCTTTGATGGCACGGCCGAGGTGCACGACAGCGGCGCTCTCGAACTGGCAGAGCGTCTGGCCCATCGCTACTGGAGCATGGAAGAAGACGAGCACAAATCCCTGCTGGCCTCCTGGCGGGAACATGCAGACGCTCTGTGCAGGGTTGTTATCACCCCCACAAGAATACGCACCGGCAGCTGACGACCGGGCGGACTATATCAACGAAACTGCTGGTCCGTGCGGGTCAGCAAATATCAGCATCAGAGGGATAAAATGAGTCTGTATTTCCGCATCGTTAACCCCATTGTCCGGGGCATCCTCCACTCCCCTTTCCATAACATGATGAGCCACAACACCATGATGCTTAGCATGCGCGGCAGGAAATCAGGCAAGCCGATAACAACACCTGTCAGTTACCATGAACCTGTGCCCAACGAAATTCACTGTTTTACCGCACTTCAGGGTCGATGGTGGCGTAACCTGACTGAGGGTAGCCAGTGCGAATTACAATTGAGAGGAAGAACATATCAGGCAAGCGCGCTGATCGAACGCGGCGATCAGGCCGATATCGCCGATGCGCTGACTGAGTTTCTGAGGGCCGTGCCGCGGGATGCACCGCACAGCGGCGTCAGACTACTGGAGAACGGTGAACCTGATCCGGAAGACATAAACCGTGAAGCAAAAACTCATGTGCTGGTAAGACTCATATTGCAGGCTACATGACGTGGTCATTGTCAGGCAGCTTCAGTGTTGGGCGACTCTACGTTAGCTGATTCTATCGTGGGTGACTCAAGCGTGAGTGACTCAATCCTGACTGAGTACATGAAGCCCAAACGAAAAAGCCAGAGAGCCCTGTGATTGCCAAGCGGGGAAGGATAACGGGAAGGATAAGAAGTGGCGCGCCCAGAGAGATTCGAACTCCCGACACCCAGGTTCGAAGCCTGGTGCTCTATCCAGCTGAGCTATGGGCGCTAAGGCGGCGTATTGTCCTTTATTTCGGTGCATTTGGCAAAGGGTTCTGGTCGGCCTGAACCTCGATTTCCGGCCGCTGTCGCCGATGACGGTTGCAGCCTTCTGATCCTTGCCGAATCTGGCTTCTGAGCTAGTCTAAAGGAATGAACGGACAACCCGAATCGCAGCCAGGACTGCACTATCTCATTGCCGAAGATGACCCTCTGGATGTACAGGTTATCTCTGCCATGCTGAAAGCCGACAGAAGCCGTCCGATCCGCGTCAGCGTTGTCGAACGCTACGCTGAGGTCATTGATATTCTTGCCGAAGAGCACGTAGATGCCCTGCTGCTTGACCTGCACCTGAAGGACGGTGATGGCGCCGGGTTCATTCCCGCAATCGCCAGAAACAATCCCCAGTTACCCATCATAGTCATTACCGTGACAGAAGATGAGGAAACCGCCATTCAGTGCCTGCAGCATGGGGTGGAAGACTATGTTTCCAAACACAGTGTCAATGCAGAGCTTATCAAGCGAAGTCTGCGCTACTCCATCGAACGCAAACGCATCGAACAGGAGCTGAAACAGGCCCTGGATTCCCAGGCCGCCCAGAACGAAAAACTGAACGTTCTGGCGCGAACTGATCATCTGACGGGTTTACCCAACCGGGTGTACTTTCAGGAAGTCACGGAAAGAGCTATCGCAAACGCGGCCCGCACCGGAAAATCCGTGGGCTTACTGTACTTCGACCTGAATGGATTCAAGCGGATTAACGATACACTGGGTCACGCCTGTGGTGATGAGGTACTGGTTGAGGTTGGCCGGCGTCTGACTGCCCTGCTGCGTAACAGCGACACTATCGCCAGAATGGGTGGTGATGAGTTTGTGGTACTCACTGGCTTACTGGATGACCCGGTACAGTCCTATTCCATCGCCAGGAAAATCCACAAGGCAGTCACCATGCCTATTCAGGCAGGCGAACATCTCGTAGAGATATCCGCCAGTATTGGCATTGCGACCTACCCGGAAGTTGCCAGCGCCGAAGAGCTGGTGAAATGCGCCGACATCGCCATGTACGATGCCAAACTGAATGACCAGCACTTCGCAACCTTCTATACCCGCAATCTTGCCGAACGGCTGCAGAACAAAAAGATGATTCAGAGCCAGCTCAGGCAGGCACTGATTGACGATGAAATTGAAATGGTCTTCCAGCCCGTGTATTCCCTGCGCACTCAGGATTACTCCGGATACGAATCACTGGCCCGCTGGGAATCCGGAATAACCGGGGAAATTCCCACCACCCGGTTTATTCCCGTGGCAGACACTATCAACGCAGGCACAGCGCTGACCGATCTGGCCCTGCGGTCACTAAAAGAAGTTTATGTCGCAAACCCTGCCACCGACCGGACCATGAGTATCAATCTGTTTGGTAACCAACTGGTAACGGAAGCCTGCTGCGACAGCTTCCTGAAAAGTATCAGCGATGCAGGTTTGCCAGCGGAACTGATCGGCATTGAAATATCCGAAGAGCAACTCACACCGGTGACAGAACTGTGCAAACCTCATCTGCGATGCCTCGCCAGTCATGGTGTTGCTGTCGCCATCGACCGCTTCGGTGTGGGTGGCATGACCATGTCACAGATCCTGTCATTGCCTATCCACACACTGAAACTTCACCGGGCCCTCAGCCACAATGTTCACGAAAATCAAACGTCTCAGAAGCTGGTGCGCAGTATCGTCAGCTTTGCTGAAACCAATGGCCTGAGAGTCGTCGCCTGTGGCGTTGAACATGAAGCTGAGTTTGCTTGCCTGCAGAACCTGGGCTGCCAGGAGTTTCAGGGTCACCTGTTCTCACGTCCGGTTTCAGCCAGTGAAATCCCGGGCTTGCAAGCCCGGTCATAACGGTTTCCGGCAGTCGACTCTGACGCAAACAGCACGTTACACTGCCCCCCTGAACTTTCAGCATGAAGGAAACAGTCATGGCAGGTCCGCTCGACGGCTATCGAATTATTGATCTCAGCACAGTGATCTCAGGCCCCTTTGCTACCATGTTACTGGCAGATCAGGGGGCAGATGTCATTAAAGTAGAATCAGTTCATGCACCGGACCATGCCAGAGGTGCAGGTCATGGTGAGTCGCAGTTCACAGCGACCTTTCTGAACAACAATCGCAACAAACGCGCCATCACCCTGGATCTGAAATCCGCTGAAGGTCGGGAAACCCTGTTACAACTGGTTCGCGATGCTGATGTTCTGGTGCAGAACTTCCGTCCGGGTGTCGTAGAGCGGCTGGGCATCGGTGAGAACGATGTCCGGGCAGTTAATCCGAAGATCATTTATGCCTCCATAAGCGGCTTTGGTGAGACCGGCCCGCTCTCACACAAACCGGTCTACGATCCTATTATCCAGGCAATCAGCGGCCTGACGACGATACAGGCTGGCTCCGATGAAGAACGGCCACGACTGGTGAGAACCATTCTGCCGGACAAGTTAACCGGCATGACAACGGCTCAGGCGATCTGCGCGGCGCTGCTGGCCCGCGAGAAAACCGGTGAAGGGCAACATGTGCGAGTCTCCATGCTGGATGCTGTCGTGGCCTTTCTCTGGTCATCGGATATGGGCGGTCAGACTTTCGTTGGCAAAGAAGTCAGCGTTCAGCGTGCCGCCACATTCATTGACCTGATCTATGAGACCACTACGGATTACATCAGTGTTTCAGCGATGAGCAACAAGCAATGGCAGGCTCTGTGTGAGGCTGTCGGTCATCCCGAGTGGCTGGAGGACGAGCGCTTCAGGACGCCTGCCCTGCGCGACCTGAATGCCAATGAACGGCTCAACATGACTCAGGAGGCCCTGAGAACCCGTTCAGCCGCAGAGTGGCTGGAGATTCTTGAACAAGCGGGCGTTCCCTGTGCGCCGGTCCTGAAACGTAAGGATATGATTCA
The DNA here is from genome assembly GCA_020443225.1 of Pseudomonadales bacterium. Classification (GTDB taxonomy): domain Bacteria; phylum Pseudomonadota; class Gammaproteobacteria; order Pseudomonadales; family Azotimanducaceae; genus UBA4582. The sequence goes on along the minus strand of JAGRIO010000141.1, from coordinate 1,179 downwards.
TCATCCGCAGGTTCAGGCCAACCAACTGATCGTGGAACTGGACCATCCTGTTGCCGGCAGAATCCGGCAGACCCGGCCGGCGGCCAGGTTCAGCCGCACCACGCCGGAAATACGCCGCGGTGCGCCGCTACACGGAGAACATAATGATGAAGTCCTGGCGGAAATCGGTCTGACGGAAGAGCAGATCAGCAAGCTGAGGGAAAAAGGCATCATCGCCTGAGCAGCGGCTGGTGTGACAGAAGTGGCGAGCAGGCACCTGAGCTGACAGGTGCCGGTGCAGGCAATACTCTCTGCAGACAACACCCTGCGCAGACAAGACTAAGAAGCAACGAGCGTTGCGTCCTCCAGCAAACGGCTGTGACTGGAAAACTGACGCTTAAGGAACGCCATCTGATCACCCAGGATCCTGCCGCTGTGGGTGAGCGCCAGATACTCAGCGTGGTTCGGTTTATAGGGCAACGCCAGCAGTTCCATCCCGCACCTGTCCAGTGGTAAATCACCCTTGCGGGCATTGCAGCGCTTGCAGGCGGTCACCACATTGGTCCAGATATCCCTGCCGCCCCGGGAAATGGGGATAACATGGTCACGACTGAGATCACATTCCCGAAAGGTTTCACCACAGTACATGCAGACATTATGGTCACGCCGGAACAGGGCACGATTGGTCAGTGGTGGTCGCTTCCGTTCCAGGCCGACGACCTTGCCCTTGCAGGCCATGATACTACTAAGCTTCACAACGGTCTGTTCCCCGGTAAACCGTGAATAGCCACCATGCACCTCCATGACTTCTTCTCCGTAAGTCCAGCTCACCAGATCCCTGGCGTGCAGACACACAGCTTCCTGCCAGTTCAGCCACTCTACCGGCATACCTGCGGAGTTTACTCTCAGAATACTGACGCTCATCTGTATTGCTCCATCGTTATTCCAGTCAAATACTGTTCCCATCAAAAAACTTTCCCTGCCAGCAGTGACGGCACTGCCAGAAAGTAAAAAGCCCCGCATATCGGGGATATACGGGGCTGAAATCGGTGAGCGGGGCTTGCTGGGTGGTGACCGGTCCGGGCTGGCTATCTGAACCCGGGCCACCGGGACAGCCAGTATTGCCCAAGGCGAAGGTCGGCAGAACCGCAGTGATGAACCCGGCAATGACTGGGGGGCACCTGCGCTGACGCAGTCGTC
>JAGRIO010000140.1 GCA_020443225.1 Pseudomonadales bacterium | reverse complement strand
CTGTCGCGCTTTCGGGGTTACTGCTGCTGGCAGCGGCGACCGGTGAAGAACGCTGGCGGGTGCAGGCGCTGGCGCTGGTTAACAGTTTCTCTGGTTTACTGGTGGCTTCGCCTTCAGCATTTTCTTACTTACTGACCGGCGTCGAAACGCTGCAGCGTGGCTCACGGCAGCAGGTGCAGTATGGTGGGCAGGGTGCAGTGAGGGTTGCGCTCGAAAGTGCAGGCCGGGTGCGGATAAGTCTGCAGCCCGGCTGGCATATCAATGGTCCCGCACAGCCTGACGATGAAGCAGGGCTGGTGGCTTCTGTGCTTCAGGCCGGTACAGAGACGCTGGCCGTCTGGCCAGAGCCGGTACTGGCCCGGTACGCCTTCAGTGACGAACCAGTTGCCGTGTACACAGGCGAGGTGCTGCTGGATCTGCCGGCTGCGTTTAATGGCGAGCTGAGCCTTAAGTTTCAGGCGTGCAGTGATTCTGTCTGTCTGCCTCCGGATGAACTGATCTTCAACTGCTGAGCCAGTTCCCCAGCCGTACAATCCCGGTGCAGGTCGTCACGGTCAGCGCCTGGCAGGTCGGCAGGGCTGCGGATCGTGCTGATGACAACAACAAAAAAAAGGAGGCGATGACGCCTCCTTTCTGATCTGGTCTGACTAGATCTTGCCAGACCCTGAGTTTACAAGTCAGAAGATTGACACTGTATGCTTAGTCGTCAAGTGCTGCGGTCGCCTGACCCTTAACCACGACAGTGCCTTCCTCGTTAGTGGTTTCCACGTCGATTTCGGCAATTTTTTCACCATCTTTCTCAGTGATACCGGTGATGGTAGCTTTGGCAACCAGCGTGTCGCCGGGCCAGACCTGTGAGGTGAACCGTACGCCGTAGCTGCGCAGACGACCGTCGCCAACATAGTCTGTCAGCATCCCGCCGGTCATACCCATGGTCAGCATACCGTGCGCAAATACAGACGGATAACCTGCGACCTGAGTGGTGAATATTTCATCCGAGTGCAGGGGGTTGTAGTCCCCGGAGGCACCGGCGTACTGAACGATCTGGGTTCTGGACAGGTTGCGGCATACCTCTTTTTCGTAAGTATCACCGACTTTCAATTCACTTGCTTTCAATGGCATTTCTATTCTCCTGAACCTGATTATTCGCCTGAAGTTGCAGGACGTTCAGTCCGCACACCCACACCGGTTGCCGTAACAACCAGCTCGCCTGCCTGATTGCGATATTCGGTGACTGTTTCACTGAACATCAGCTTACCGCCGCGGCGACCTTCTTTCTCCCAGGACTTCCCTGGCTTGGTTTCAGCAGTCAGTACGTCACCGGCTTTCAATGGCTGATGGTAGACATAGTGTTGTTCGGCGTGCAGGCCGCCACCACCACCGCCACCACCACCTTCTTTCTTCTGGGTGATTCCGGTTGGACCTTTAGCTGAACCGAACCATTCTTCACCAATCTTTGGACGCAGGAAGTAATTCGGGTCGAACTGTGCGCTGGCCTGAACGAAGGTTGGAGGTGCGATGACCGCACCCGGTTCAGTGGTCTTTGCGTATTCATCGTCGTAGTAGATCTGATTCGCGTCGCCAATCGATCGCGCAAACAGCATGATGTGTCCGGCTTCAACAGGAAATTTATCTGCCGCCATTTGATTCTCCCATGTCGGTTTTCAGTTTGTCGTTGCAAAATAGCCCACCGAAGGTACTCGCAGTATCAGGCCTGCGTCAAGTGGTGCACCTGCCGGAAGCGTCGCGGCGAAAGCGGTGTTGGTTGCTTTTTACGCAGCCTGACTCAGCCAGCTGTCGGGTCAGAGTCCGTCTCCCGGTGGATCTGCCACTTTAGGGTTGTTCCCATTCCAGCAGCAAGGTAATATTCCAACCCCCTTGTAAGAAAGCATAGCGAAGCCGTTAGCAGGACCTGCGTCGGAGCAGTCCGGCGCTGAAGGCAGCAGGCGTGGCTTGCACCGTAACACCAGCAATACCGGGAAACATAACGGTGAAACATTGCAGAAAAACCGCTGAGCGTGAACCGGGGGTAGAGCGGAAAACCAGGTCAGAATGCTGCACCGTCAAGGTGCGTTTTTTAACCCGGATTCGTCTGTCAAAGCGCTTTATGACAGGTCGCCGGCGCTGACCCATAATGATAAATTCAGCCTACAGGAAATATCAGCAGCAATGTCCAGACCCGTCCGAATTGAATTCCCCGGTGCGCACTATCACATCACGACCCGCGGCCTGGATGACAGGACAGTGTTCGCCGACAATGAAGACCGCATCGTCTTTCTGAACGTCATGGATACGGTGGTCAGTCGCTTTGGCTGGCTGATCCACAGTTATGTACTCATGGACAATCATTATCATCTGATTGTCGAAATCCCCCAGGGAAATCTCTCCAAGGGCATGCGCCAGCTGAATGGTGTTTATACGCAGCACTTCAACCGTCGCCATGGAATTGATGGTTCGCTGTTCCAGGGTCGCTTCAAAAGTGTGCTGTTTGAGCCTGAGGTATATTTGCTGCCGCTGTGCCGGCATGTGATGCTGAACCCGACCCGCATTGGCAAGTCCCGATCTGTTCAGACTCATCGCTGGAGCAGCTACCGGGCGTTCGCCGGGATGGTCAATCCACCGGTATGGCTGTGCACCGAGAAGGTGATGGGCCATTTTGGTGGCATCAGTACAGCGGCCAGAAACCGGTTCAAGACTTATGTGAAAGAGGGCGTGGGTCTGGAGTCACCGCTGGCAATGCGCAGCTCCCAGGTGTTACTGGGCTCTCCTGCCTTTATCAGCGAAATGCAGCCGGTTCTGAATGGGGAAAAGCTTCTGCGCAAAGGTCCCAGAGCTGCCGGTCGCCGCCGTACGCTGAACGGACTGTTCGGCAATGTGGGGCATAAAACCCGCGCAGAACGTAATGACCTGATCAGGAAGGCGCACATCGACCACAACTACACGTTGATGGAGATCGGTGAGTTTCTTGACCTGCATTACACCACCGTGAGCAAAATCGTTAATCAGTAGTCAGACGAGTTTGACCCCGTTTGACGATCCGCCCGTTAACAAGGTTAGCAGTAGTCATTATCCTGTCCGTTGCCCGCAACAGGTCTCAGACGGTGAGGCGTGGTAACACTGCGAAAGGCTTTTAAATTGTCCGGAGTCGCTGTATCCTCTGGACCTGTTATAAAAACTCTAAGAATCAGGAGACACGTAGGTGCGCAGAGTACTTGGTAAAGTCGGTCAGAACGAAGAAGACGAAATCGATTTGACCCCCATGCTGGACGTTGTGTTCATCATGCTTATCTTCTTCATTGTGACGGCAACCTTTGTGAAGGAAATCGGTCTGGACGTGAACAGTCCTGACAAGAACAACACGCCTCAGGATGCGGACAAGCAAAGTATCGTTGTTCAGGTAACCAGCCGTGACCGGATCAGAATCCGCGGTCGGGACGTGGATTACCGCTCTGTCCGGGCTAACATCGAACGTCTGCACGCCGAGAATCCGGAAGCACCTGTCGTGGTTCAGCCTCATCCGGAAAGCACCACTGATATCATGATTCACGTCATGGATGCAGCGCGTCAGGCAGGGGTCTACAACGTATCCATTGCTGCCACCTGATTCATCGTTTCAGGCCCGGCCTTTGGCTGGCGTCTTCAGCCGCCACCGAATAAAAAAGCCTCGCCGAATGCGGGGCTTTTTCATGTATATTCCCTCTTAAAATTAAACGCCTGAATACTAATAAGCCTGAGTGAGAACCACCGATTATGGAACTGATACTGATACGTCACGGTCTGCCGGAGAAAATCATCAATGAAGACGGCATGCCTGCTGACCCGCCCTTGTCTGAAACCGGTCACCAGCAGGCAATGAAAGTAGCGAACTGGCTGAAGAATGAGAAGATTGACCGTATCTACTCAAGCCCTATGCGCCGTGCCTGGCAGACTGCTGAGCCACTGGCGATGGAAAAAGGTCTGGAAATCGTAGCCTGTGATGAAGTGGCTGAATACGACCAGCAGGCGGAACACTATATACCCGTTGAACAACTGAAAGAGCTGGATTACGAGCGCTGGCAGAAACTGATGCGTGGTGAAGTTGAAGACATCAACTTCCCGGAGTTCGTGCAGCGGGTGGCAGATGGTCTCAATCAGATCATCGCTGATAATCGTGGTAAAACAGTTGCAGTAACCTGTCATGGGGGCGTAATCAATGTCTGGACAGCACTGGTCGTCGGCTTTGAACCCCGACTGTTCTTTAACCCCACCTACACCAGCATTAACCGGTTCCGGGCTGCCAGCTCCGGTGAAAAGTCAGTGGTAACCCTGAACGAACATTTTCATCTGCTGAATAAGCAGGCCTGATAGCCAGGCCTGCTTATGTTTAGTCCTGGTTGAGTTGCTTGCCCCGGGACTGAACTTTCAGTCGCCTTTCCTCCAGCGCTTCGGCACTGGTATCACCCTGATGTGAGGCGCTGAGAATCGCTTCTCTGGCCAGACCTTCTGCGAGTGTATGGCTATTGCCATAGTCAATAAGTTCATGGACGGTGGCGAGCGTGAGCGCATCTGCCTGGCATATCTCCCGCGCCAGGTTCATGCAGTGTGGTATCAGCTCATCCGCAGGTACCACCCGGTTAACCAGACCCCAACGTTCCGCAGTCTCTGCATCAACATAGTTGGCAGTGAAGCTGATTTCCTTGGCTCTGGAGCTACCTACCAGCCTCAGCAGTCGCTGTGACAGTCCCCAGCCAGGTACCACCCCCATGCGTACATGGGTATCGGCGAACCGTGCCTGAGGTGAGGCAATCAGAATATCGCACATCAGCGCTATCTCGAATCCCCCCGTCACCGCAAAGCCGTTAATCGCCCCGATCAGTGGTTTGCCGGTGCCGGTCACGGCCTCATGCAGATCCACCGAGCTGACTTTCTCTGACCGCAGGCCGGCCTGACCCAGCTCCTTGAGATCGAGGCCAGCAGAGAATGCGCGGCCCGCACCGGTCAGAATGATCACCTTTGTATCCGGATCATCCCGCAAGCGCTGGAATGTCTCTGTAATCCGCAGTCGCAGTTCAACAGACAGTGCATTCAGGGCTTCGGGCCGGTTCAGGGTAACCAGAGTTATCCCGTCGCGGGTTTCCGTGGTTATGACTTCAGACATATACAGTTCCTATCCAATACGAATACTTTGACCGCCATCAACGGGTAAATTGACCCCGGTAATAAACCTGGCTTCATCGGAAGCCAGGAATAATGCGGCGTAAGCGACGTCCCAGGCTGTGCCCATTTTCTTGCCCAGTGGCACCATGGCGTCGCGGCTGGCGATGACTTCTTCCCGTTCCCTTCCCGGCATGTTGGCATATCCCTCAACTGCCATGGGGGTGTTCATCAGTCCTGGCAGAATGACATTGGCGCGGATCCCGTATCTGGCATTGCCCATGGCAATGTTCTGAGTAAGCGCAAGGATGCCGGCCTTGGATGTTTTGTAGGCCACCATGCCGGTGGAAGCCCAGGCGGCGACCGAAGAGATATTGGTAATGACCCCATAAGCCTGCTCCCGCATGACCGGAATGACATATTTGCAGGTCAGTAGCATCGACGTGAGGTTGACGTCCATAATGCGGTGCCAGGCTTCCTCGCTAATGCTGGTGACCCCTTTGTCACCGGCGCCGATGCCGACATTGTTATGCAGGATGTCTATTCGCCCATAACGTTCCACACAGGTGGCGACCATCCGCTGGCAGTCCTCTGCACTGGTAACGTCCATCGTGAACGCTGAAGCAGTGCCACCTTCAGCGGTGATCATATCGACGGTTTCCTGAGCTGAATCTGCACGCCGGTCAGCTACCAGTACGCTGGCGCCTTCACGGGCAAATAATACTGCCGTGGCCCGGCCATTACCGATGGTTTCACCCGGGGTCTGGCCGGCACCGGTGACGATAGCTACTTTATTTTCCAGTCTCATAAAGGTTCCCTCTGTTGCTATTGCTATTGCTATTGTTGCTCTTTTATTGACGGTTCTGTGTCCTGGTGTCTGATTGCGACAAGGTATCATGCGCTGGCGCGGGTTTCCCGGCAGGTCGTCATGATACTGCATATGCCTGGCGCTGATTCGATATACTGCCTGCTTCTACACAGGGATATCTATAGTGACGGGTTGGTTACTGACGCTATTGGCGCTGGCAGGGGCAGGTTTCGGATTGCGTGCGTTACGACGCAGGGAGAAAGCTGCGTTTCTGGATGCCGACAATGCCGCACTCCGGCAGTTGCGTAAAGAGCAGGGTCTGGAAGAGATACCAGCGCCGGCCGTTCGTCTCTCCCAGGTAGCGCCGGAAGCTGCCAGACAATCAGTCCCTGAGGTTCAGCCCGCCAGATTAGCTGATCCTGTACGCGACGTACCTTTGCAGGCGACGGCCCTTCATGACGGACTCAGTGCACATTATCTGACGTTGCTGGAGCAGATTCTCCCCCGTGAGTTAAGAGCTGTTCCTTCCGTGGCTGTAGCAGAGTTTATCTCTGGCGTTGATCCATCGCGGCATCTGCGCTTGTCGGTTCTGATCTGCGACCGGCAGTGGTTACCGGTCGCCGGGATCGCGATTGGTGCCACGCAGTCGGTGACAGAAGAACTGGAGACTCTGCTGGGTGCGGTTGGCTTGCCACTCTATCGGTTCAGCGGCTCGGCGGTAGGTGCATCGGCCCTGACCAGCGCGCTGGCACCGACACTGGAATTCTGGCAGCGTACTTGTCCCGCCTGCGCGAAACCCATGCGTCAGAAGGGCCTCAGGGGCAGGGACAGCAGGGTATGGGTGTGCAGGTCTTACCCGGAATGCCGGACCGTTATTCCGGTTTCGCCTCCTCAATGACATGCGCGCGAATACGTTCGCGAATGTTCTCTGCCAGCTCCTGTGTCGTCAGCCCGGCAAATTCATCAGGATGAACTGGTGGCAACACTTTCAGATTGACGTCGCTGCCACCATGAAAATTCAGGCTGTTCTTAGGCACAGCGTTCTTCGAGCCATTGATCACCAGCGGTAACACCGGGATCTGGTGGCGTTTGGCCAGTACAAAGGCGCCTTCCTTGAATTCACGCATCTTACCTGTTGTCGACCGGGTACCCTCCGGGAAAAGGAACACCGAACTGCCATGTTTCAGGTGACGTTCGCAGGCTGCGTACATTTTACGGATGCTGCGTTTGCGTCCCCGTTCCAGCCGGACATACTGATTCAGATACATATTCCAGCCAATCAGGGGAACCTGGAATACCTCTGCCTTGGAGACCCACTTGAAGTGGGTAAACAGTAAGAAGGCCACCAGTATATCCACCAGAGACTGATGATTTGAGACGATGACGTAGGTCTGTTTCGGGTCGATCAGCTCCCGCCCCTCAACGGTAATCCGCCAGGGTGGAAACATCCACAGATACAGAGCTGCCCAGTAGCAGGTAAAGCGGTGCAACAGCCACAGGCGCTTGTCGAACAGCACGGTAAACAGCCAGATCAGCAGGGCAATGACAAAGAAGACTGCTGAGGAGAGGAACACGAAGCTGATGAACAGGATCGCGATCAGGCGATTGATCATTCTCTGAAACATTCCGTGTGTTTGAACCTGTATCGGATACCAGCGGCCGGCGATTGTACCACAGAGTCGGGCACTGCCACCGGTGATTGGAGCAACATTGATCCCTGAACTATGCTTCACAGAGTGTCGCTGGCTTGCGCAGCCAGACACGCTTGTGAAGACGCATTGTGAATACACATCTGACAGGCAGGGAAACCGCAACGTGAAGAATCTCAAGATTTCCCGACTGGTCTGGATACTGGCATTCCTGCTGGGCGGCTTAACGCTGACCCAGTCTGTGATCCTGCTCTGGCAGTCGGGCAACCAGAAAGACAGTGTGGCTTACAACAGTGATGTACTGGTGCCAACCATCCTGAAAACCAAGGAGGCCCAGATTGCTGTTATTCAGGTACAGCAGTGGCTGACAGACATCAGCGCCACCCGCGGACTGAACGGACTGGATGATGGCTTCGCTGAAGCGGCAGCTGCGGCTGAGACATTCAGGCGTCTGATCGCTGAACTCCAGACTCTGAACCCCGCCGGTCAGGCCGACTATCGCCAGTTGCTGCAAAGCTTTGATCCTTATTACCAGAGCGGTCAGCAAATGGCCCGGTCCTACATTGAAGGCGGGGCAGCCGAGGGCAATTTGCTCATGGGCGACTTCGATACAGCTGCGGCGCAGATGACCCAGGCAATGGAGCTGACCCTTGCACACCTGAGTGAAAATATCAGCCACCAGAATGCCAGTCAGGCGATAACAAGCCGCAACACCATATTACTGGTCGTGGGATTCTCATCGCTATATTTCATGATTCTTGGTCTCTGGATATACATCGGCCATAACCGGATTGTTAAGCCGGCAGGTTATCTGTCAGCCCAGTTGAACCGGATTGCCTCGGGCGATTTTCAGCTCCACATCCGGTTGGATCACGATGATGAATTCGGTGACATTGCCCGCGCCTCAGACCAGATTGTGCATGATATAGGCGCCCGGCTGCGGGAAATCACCAGTGCCGGGATGCAGATCGCTGCCTATGCCCATGCACTGACTTTCACGATCGAAGATGCGCGTGGCCTGCTGTCGGAGCAGTCTGAGGAGACCCGGATTGTGACGCAGTCTGTGCTGGACCTGGCGGGTTTGGGTTCCACGGTTGAAGCTCAGGCAAAGACTGCCACCAGTGTTTCTTCTGATGCGCAGACTCAGGCCCGGAACGGTGATGAGCTCCTTGAGCAGACTGTACAGGCAACGGATGTACTGGCCAGCCGAATGGAACGGGCTAAGACGACAGTAAGTGAACTGGCGCAAAGCAGCAACGAAATCACCCAGGTGATGTCGGTCATCCAGGGCATCGCAGAGCAAACTAATCTGCTGGCCCTGAATGCAGCGATCGAAGCAGCACGGGCAGGAGAACAGGGTCGTGGTTTTGCGGTGGTCGCCGATGAAGTGCGTACTCTGGCTTCCCGAACCCAGGAAAGTGCCAGTCAGATTGATGATATGGTCCGTACCCTGCAGCAGCGGGCTCAGGAAACCGTGAACCTGATATCTGAAAACGAAGCGCAGGCCAGGCAGAATGCGGAAGCCAGTCAACAGGTGATTGGCGCTCTGCGAAGTATCTTTGACTCCATCGGTCGGCTGGATAACCTCAATCAGACTATTTCATCG
>JAGRIO010000139.1 GCA_020443225.1 Pseudomonadales bacterium | reverse complement strand
AATTTCTCGGCCATGGTCAGACCAGACAATGCTACCCGCAGTCTGTTTCCGGGTGGCTCGTTCATCTGACCGAATACCATGGCAATCTTGTCCAGTACGCCGGCATCCTGCATTTCATGGTAGAAGTCGTTACCTTCACGGGTACGCTCACCAACGCCGGCAAATACCGACAGGCCGCTGTGTTCTTTGGCGATATTGTTGATCAGCTCGAGCATGGTTACCGTCTTACCAACACCAGCACCACCGAACAACCCTACCTTACCGCCCTTAGCAAAAGGACAGATCAGGTCGATTACCTTGACACCGGTTTCCAGCAGATCACGACCACCGGCCTGTTCTTCATAGGAAGGTGGCTTTCGGTGAATGGACATGCGCTCTTCTTCACCAATCGGGCCCTTCTCATCGATAGGATTACCCAATACGTCCATGATGCGACCCAGAGTTGCCTGACCTACCGGCACCTGAATAGGCGCGCGGGTATCAGACACTTCAAGACCACGCGCGATACCTTCAGAACTACCCATAGCAATAGTCCGAACCACACCATCACCGAGCTGCTGCTGCACTTCCAAAGTCAGGTCGTTAGAATCTACCTTCAGGGCACTGTAGACCTGAGGGACTTCTTCCCGGGGGAATTCAACATCGATGACCGCACCAATGACCTGTACGATACGTCCGCTACCCATTGCTATATCCTCATACGCTTAATACGTTTTCAGTAAATGCCGTTTATACCGCGGCGGCACCACCAACAATTTCTGACAATTCCTGAGTAATCGCTGCCTGACGAGCGTTGTTCATGATCAACTCCAGCTCGTCAACGAGGTTACCCGCGTTTTCTGTTGCGTTCTTCATGGCAATCATTTTTGCTGCCTGCTCGCACGCAACATTCTCGACCACAGCCTGATACACCTGCGACTCAATGAATCTGGTCAGCAAACCTTCCAGCAGATCTTTAGCCTCAGGTTCGTAGATGTAATCCCAGGGATGCTGCCGCTTGCTGTCTTCGTCCGGATCCAGAGGTACCAGCTGCCGGATAGTCGGCTTCTGAACCATGGTGTTAACGAAAACGTTATTAGACAGGAAAATCTTATCGATCTTGCCCTGTTCAAAGGCATCCAGCATGACCTTGATGGAACCGATCAGGTCGGACATCTGCGGCTGCTCGCTCACATGACTCGTGGCAGCAACCACATTTCCACCATAACTGCGGAAGAACTGTGCGCCTTTGTTACCAATCAGACACAGGTCAACTTCAACTTCCAGGTCAACCCATTTCCTGATGTCGTTCACTGTCGCTTTCAGCAGGTTAATGTTCAGACCACCACACAAACCCTTGTCCGTGGTCACAATAATGTAACCAATACGCTTAACGGGCCGTTCAATCATGAACATGTGCTTGTATTCAGCTGATGCGTTCGCCACGTGACCAATCACTGCCCGGATATGATCAGAGTAAGGCCGGCCCCGTGACATACGTTCCTGCGCCTTACGCATCTTACTGGCAGCGACCATTTCCATGGCGCTGGTGATCTTCTGAGTATTTTTAATACTACCGATCTGTTTTCGTAGCTCTTTGGCGTTTGCCATCGTTTCTTACCAGGTCTGTGTGGACTTGAAGGTATCCAGAGCGCTGCGCATCTGTGCAACGACTTCATCACTGTAAGCACCCTTGGTGTTTACTTCGTTCATGAAGTCAGCCTGCTCGGCGTTCATGTAAGAAATCAACGCTGATTCAAAATCCAGAACCTTATTCACAGGTACATCCTGCAGATAGCCTTCGTTAGCAGCAAACAGGACAATACCCATTTCGGCGACAGTCATCGGAGCATATTGCTTCTGCTTCATCAACTCGTTAATACGCTCACCATGTTCAAGCTGGCGACGTGTTGCTTCATCAAGGTCTGAAGCAAACTGCGAGAAAGCAGCCAGTTCACGATACTGGGCAAGTGCCAGTTTGATACCGCCAGAGATCTTGGACATGTACTTAACCTGTGCGTCACCACCTACCCGCGATACTGAAATACCCGGGTTCATTGCGGGACGTTCACCGGCGTTGAACTTGTCTGTTTCAAGGAAGATCTGACCATCGGTGATAGAAATCACGTTGGTTGGTACGAACGCAGATACGTCACCAGCCTGTGTTTCAATAATTGGCAGCGCTGTCAGTGATCCGGTCTGACCTTTGACTTCGCCGTTAGTCTGCTGCTCTACATACTCAGCATTTACCCGGGCTGCACGCTCAAGAAGACGGGAGTGAAGATAGAAAACGTCACCAGGATAGGCTTCACGACCCGGTGGACGACGCAACAACAATGAAATCTGACGGTAGGCCCAGGCCTGCTTGGTCAGGTCATCATAAATAATCAGCGCGTCTTCACCACGATCACGGAAGTACTCACCCATGGCACAGCCGGAGTAGGGCGCAATGTACTGCATAGGCGCCGGATCTGATGCACCAGCAACCACAACAATCGTGTTCTCCATCGCACCATATTCTTCCAGGGTACGCACCACGTTAGCGACAGAAGAAAATTTCTGACCGATGGCAACGTAGATACACTTAATGCCAGACTTTTGCTGGTTAATGATGGCATCGATAGCAATTGCTGTCTTACCAGTCTGCCGGTCACCAATAATCAGTTCGCGCTGACCACGGCCAACCGGGATCATAGAGTCAATACATTTCAGACCGGTCTGTACTGGCTGATCAACGTGCTTACGGGCGATAACGCCAGGTGCCACTTTCTCAACGGGTGAGCTGGAAGATGCATTCAGCGCTCCCTTACCATCGATAGGGTTTCCCAGGGCATCAACGACGCGACCCAGCAGTTCAGGTCCGGTAGGAACCTCAAGGATACGGCCAGTACATTTGGCTGTCTGTCCTTCACGGAGAGACTGGTAATCGCCCAGTACTACCGCACCAACAGAATCTCTTTCCAGGTTCAGGGCAAAACCAAACAGGTTGCCCTCAAATTCAATCATCTCACCGTTCTGAACATCGGCCAGACCGTGAATACGTACGATACCGTCTGACACACTGACAATAGTGCCTTCGTTTCTCGCTTCTGAAGAGACATCAAGCTTCTCAATCCGCTGCTTGATAATCTCGCTAATTTCGGAAGGGTTCAGTTGTTGCATGTTCCGTTCCTCAAGGAATGGTTAACTGGTTAATAAATGCTTCTGTATGTTATTTCGTCTGAGCAATCCGGCTTCTACGCCGTCTCAACTCATCACCTGAGCCAGCTTGCCGAGTTTGCCCCGGACTGACCCATCTATTACGGTGTCTTCAGCGCGAATAATCACGCCGCCCAGAAGACTTGGGTCAACCTTTGCTGACAGCGAAACTTCTCGCTGAAGCTTGCGCTTCAGTCCTTCTGCCAGGCGATCCAGGTCAGTAGCTTCGACTTCAAATGCGCTGGTAATTTCCACATCCATGGTTTTCTCATGGTTTGCTTTCAACAGCTCATACATATGGGCTATTTCCGGCAACAGCGTTAACCGACCATACTCAGTCAGGATACTGATGAAGTTTTTGCCGAAGTCATTCAGCTCTTCACCCAGCAATTCTGTCATGATGCTGGCTTCCTGCTCTCTGGTCAGCTTTGGATTGCTGAGTGCCGCAGCAACAGTCTTGTGCTGCACCGTGGCTGCCATCATCCGCAGCATGCGTGACCAGGTTTCCAGCCCAGACGCTTCGTTCAGCGCCTGTGAAAAAGCTGCCCGGGCGTAAGGACGGGCAACGGTAGTAAGTTCTGCCTCAGCCATAACACGTCGTCCTAAAGTTGAGCGGCCAGCTTATGCAGCATGTCCTGATGAGCATCGCGATCGACACTCTTCTCAAGTATCTTCTCTGCGCCTTCAATTGCCAGATCGCTGACCTTGCTGCGCAATGCTTCGCGAGCCCGGTTAACTTCCTGTTCAATCTCGGCCTGTGCTCCCGCCTTGATTCTGTTGGCTTCTTCAACAGCGGCGTTCTTGGCTTCTTCAACGATCTGGTTTGCCCGGCGACTGGCCTGTGCAATCAGCTCAGCAGCCTGTTTCTTGGCTTCATCCAGCTCTTCTGAAGCTGCACTGCTGGCTTCTTCAAGCTGGCGTTCAGCGGCGGCTGCTTTCTGCAGACCATCTGCCAGTGCCTTTTGACGAGCCTGCATAGCGGCAGTCAGCGGCGGCCAGACATACTTCATGCAAAACAGCACGAACATTACCAGGGCAATGAGCTGACCTACGATGGTTAAGTTAATTGTCACTTCTCACCTCAACAGTCGAGAATGAATTTAAGCTCGGTAATCTGTAGCTGATACTTAAAGAGCGAAGATCAGGTACAGAGAAATACCAACTGCAATAATCGGCACCGCGTCAACCAACGCGAGAGAGATGAACAGCTGGGTCATCAGCATTGGTTGCAATTCTGGCTGACGAGATACACCTTCGATGTACTTGCTGCTCAGGATACCAATACCCAAGCTACTGCCAATCGCACCAAGGCCCATCAGCAGCGCGCCAGCGAGATAGATAAATGACTGATCCATAAGTTTCTCCTGCAGGATGTGTCGTGTCTTAGTTAATGTTCATCAGTTGCATGAGCCTGAGTCAGGAACACGATCGTCAGGATCATGAAGACAAAGGCCTGCAGACTGATAATAAGGATGTGGAATATTGCCCACGGCAATGCAAGTGCCCACTGCGCCCAGTAGGGCAACATGGCAGCAATCAGGATAAAGATCATTTCGCCGGCATACATGTTGCCAAACAGTCGCAGACCGTGTGACAGCGGCTTGCCCAGCATATCAACCGTTTCAAGAACGAAATTGAGCGGATAGGCGATGGGATGATCAATCGGGTGACGGAACAGACCGCCAACAAACTTGAAAGGCCCTTTGATCTTGATGTTGTAGTACAGGACCAGGACAAATACACCCAGCGACAGTCCCAGGGTGACATTGGGATCGGTACTGGGGACTACCTTAAAGAAAGGGGCACCCAGCATATGCGCCAAAGCTGGCAGAAAATCTACAGGAATCAGATCCATAAAGTTCATCAGGAACACCCAGACCAGAATAGTCAGGGACAGGGGACCAATAACCGGGTTGTTCTGCGTGCCGAAAATCTGCCGCACGTTATCTTCGACAAACTCTGCAGCCATTTCACAGATGTTCTGCAAGGTACCGGGTACATCTGCTGTTGCATTCTTAGCGCCCAGCCAGAAGATAAAGCAGAACAGAGCGCCGAGGACAACAGACCAACCCATGGTGTCGACATTCACGGCCCAGAAGCCCATCGACTTCGCTTCTTCGATAGTGTGGGCAAAACCCCAGCTTCCATCAGGAAACTGCCCATACGTCAGGTTAGTAATGTGATGTTGAATATACTCAACCGGTGTCTGGTTTTCGCTCGACATATTCTTTATCGCCTGGCCTGTTGCCTGCCTGAATCTGGTTTGTCTGCCGGCGCCCGCATACTTATCCGGGGCCGAGTTTACTATTCCTGTGCCGAATCTTGAGTCGGTCTGTCGTACCCTGTGTCTCTGCGTCCTCGCCAGAGCAGGGGTACCATGATGTTACACATCATGCCCACAACCAGTGCTGTGAAGTACCAGCCGGGCTGCAGTGCTTCTACCCACACAAAAACCGCGCCCATCATGAGCGCGGTCAACAATAACTTACCTATTTCTGCATTAATCAGAATGACTAACGCTGCAGCTGGCCTGGCCACCCGCCTGCCTGTTCGCCAGGCCATAAAGGCGCTCGGCAGTGCGATGGTCAAACCCCCTGAAACATACGACAGGGCGGCGGCCTGACTTTGCACCAACAACGCAGTTGCAAGCAGAAACGTCACTAAGAACTGCGCCTGTACTATTCTGATGACTGTCAGACGCGATGGGCTCACTGGAACCCGGTGACCTTTTGACGATAAAAATAGCGCTGGAAGCTTAAGCATTCTTGCACTTACCTGCCTTTCCAGGCACCTCTCATGTTATGACACTGGAGGCGTCAAAATGGCCCTGTTCTCGCGGGGGCAGAGTATAGTGATTTCGGTTTAGCCATTCAACTTGAGTTGACTTTTTTTGGGCTTTTTTCGCAGGCTTTGCGGGTAAATCTGATGTGGCAGCACCGGAAAGCGGTTCTTAAGCCGCTTTACTCCAGTTCCCCGAAGTGGCTGAGCAGCCCGTCAAGTTCATCCAGACTGTTATATTTGATCACCAGCTTGCCCTTACCCCGCGCGGTGTGCTGAATTTTCACTTCCTGGCCGAGCCTGGAAGACAAGCGGTTTTCCAGGTTGCGGGTATCCGGGTCAACTTTCCTTGCTGAACTGTTGTCTGGCGGTGATAACAGGCGTTTCACCAGGGCTTCTGCCTGCCTTACATTAAGATGCTGACTGACAATTTCCCGGGCTGCGCCACCCTGTTCATCCAGAGGCAATGCCAACAGTGTCCGGGCATGACCCATTTCTATATCACCATTACCCAGCATCTGTGCCACTTCCTGACTGAGGTTGGTCAGGCGAAGAAAGTTGGTAACGGCAGTGCGGCTTTTGCCTACCGCATCAGCCACCTGCTGATGAGTCAGGTCAAATTCTTCGACTAACCGCTGCAGTGCCAGCGCTTCTTCCATCGGATTGAGATCTTCCCGCTGGATATTCTCTATCAGTGACATGGCAACGGCTGCTTCGTCATTCACTTCCTTGATCACCGCCGGTACTTTTTCCAGACCAGCCAGCTGACAAGCGCGCCAGCGTCTTTCACCGGCAATGATCTCGTAGCGCTGCTCACCCACAGATCTAAGCACAATCGGTTGCATCAGACCCTGGGCTCTGATGGATGCGGCCAGTTCCTGTAAAGCTTCTTCAACCATGACTTTACGGGGCTGGTACTTACCTGGTCTTATCCACTCTACGGGTACTTCGTCCAGACGTTGTTCCGAACCACTGGCCGTCCCTTCCGGTTGACCGGACTTCTTCGCCTCACTACCGAGCAGGGCGTCCAGACCTCTGCCCAAACCACGTTTCTTGGCGACCATGACTTTCTCCTGAGATTTAACTGCTTACTGAGTGGTTTTATTTTCGTAGCGACGTGCCAGTTCACTCGCCAGTGCCAGATAGGCTTTGGCTCCGCGGGACTGCTTATCATAATAAAGTACCGGCAGCCCATAACTCGGCGCTTCTGCCAATCTGACATTACGGGGGATGATAGTGCGGTAAACCTTGTCACCAAAGTGATCAAGCAGCTGACTGGATACATCCCGGGTGAGACTGTTTCTCGGGTCGTACATGGTGCGCAGGATGCCCTCGACCGCCAGCCGGGGATTCAGGTGAGCCGTGATTCTGGAAATGGTATTCATCAGCGCCGACAGACCTTCCAGCGCATAGTATTCACACTGCATGGGAATCACGACACCATCGGAAGCTACCAGCCCATTGATGGTCAACAGGCTGAGTGAAGGTGGGCAATCGAGAATAATAAAATCATACCGGTCCCGTGCAGGGCCCAACGCTTCTTTCAGGCGGTACTCACGGCGGTCCATTTCCAGCAATTCGAGTTCCGCTCCCGTCAGCTCAACGTTAGAACCCACAATGTCGTACCCGGCTGACTCAACCGGTACCGCGGCCTCACTGATAGTATTGCCATCTATCAGTACTTCATAAACAGACAAAGCGAGATCAGACTTGTCCACCCCGCTACCCATGGTGGCATTGCCCTGAGGATCCATATCTACCAGCAACACCTTCCGCTTAATAGCGGCCAGCGATGCGGCCAGATTGACACTGGTGGTCGTCTTACCGACGCCGCCCTTCTGGTTGGTCACTGCTAGTACAACTGCCAAGGGTCACCCTTCATGTTTATTTTTCTTAATGATGATCAGATGTCGCTCTGCCATCAGCGTTGGAACACTGATCTTCAGCGTCTGTACCTGATACTCACCGGCAGGCAAGGTTTCATTCAGCTTGCCTTTCATGGCCAGTATAGTGCCATGGTGGTTCAGCAGGTGCGACGTCAGGGAGACGAGATTACCTAATTCTGTGAAAGCCCGGCAAATCACATGATCGTAAGATCCCTGATATTTCTCCACCCGCTCGTGCACAACCCTTACGTTAGTTAGCGCTAACTCTATGCGCATCTGTTCCAGAAAGCGGGTTTTCTTTCCATTTGAGTCTAAAAGCGTGAACTGTTTGTCTGGAAAAAGAATGGCCAGCGGAATCCCGGGCAGGCCGCCGCCGCTGCCAACATCAATGACCGTATCTCCGGTAATATGGTCGGCAACCGCAAGCGAATCGAGCAAATGCAGTGGAATCATCTCGGCTACATCACGGACGGCGGTGAGATTGAATTTGCTGTTCCAGGTCGCCAGCCGGTGCAGAAAGTCATTGAGCTGTTGTGACATCCCGGCGCTGAAGCCGATGCCGATATCTGCCAGGCCCGACTGAATCCGGGCCAGACTTTCTTCCCGGGAAATCATGCCGATTTCAGTTGATCGGTCTGGTGGCGGTGTTTCTTCAGGTAAATGAGCAACAGTGAAACGGCTGCCGGAGTAACCCCTGAGATGCGCCCGGCCTGTCCAATGGTTGCCGGTCTGATCAGTTCAAGCTTCTGCCGGACTTCATTCGAGAGACCCGCAATCTTGCTGTAGTCCAGATCTGCAGGTATTTCCTGAGTCTGCTGAGCCTGAACCCGCTCAATCTCTTCCTGCTGGCGATGAATATAGCCTTCGTATTTCAGATCTATCTCAATCTGCTCATTAACTTCCTCATCCTGCCAGTCCAGACCAAAAGCTCTGGCCAGTTGGTGAATGGTCACACCGGGTCGTTTCACCAGATCCGCCAGACTGTATTCACGGCTCATCGCCTGACCCAGTATTGTCTCAATCGCGGCATTACCTGGCTGACAAAAATTCTTACCCAGGTAATAGGTTCTGGCATCAATAGCTTCGACTTTCTCGCAATAACGTCGCCACCGGTCATCGGCAATCAGACCAAGTTCACGGCCTTTTTCCGTCAGGCGCCGGTCAGCATTGTCCTGGCGCAGAATAAGCCGGTACTCGGCGCGGCTGGTAAACATGCGATAGGGTTCTTTGGTCCCCATGGTAATCAGATCATCGATCAGCACGCCAATATAGCTTTCGCTGCGGGCGGGGGTGAAGGCTGGTAAACCAAGACAGACGGCGGCGGCATTAATACCTGCTACCAGACCCTGAGCCGCCGCTTCCTCATAACCT
>JAGRIO010000013.1 GCA_020443225.1 Pseudomonadales bacterium | reverse complement strand
CTGACTCTATTCTGCCCAGGGTATAACCCACACAGACCGCCAGCACCCAACCGACAATCGTCCCGCCGGCAAATACCACGATAAAATCCATCAACCCGTCGAGCACCACCGCGCCTGTAAAGCTGCCGGCAGTGAGTATGCCCAGCAGTATGGTGGCCAGGACCAGTGAGGTGGCGTCGTTAAAGAGGCTCTCCCCTTCCACCAGGATTGTCAGGCGTTCAGGCACGCCGAGCTGTTTGAATATGGCAATGACGGCCACCGGGTCTGTGGCGCTGAGAATAGCTCCCAACAGCAATGCCACCATCAGATCAAAGGGTGTGAACCAGGCCATAATGCCACCGATGATCAGGGTGGACAGCAGCAGGCCAGGCACTGCCAGGGTCAGAATAGGCCAGATATTTCGTCCTACCTGTCGGGCATCCAGATTAAATGCAGACTCAAAGATCAGGGTCGGGATAAACACGAACAGAACCAGTTCTGGTGTCAGTTCGAACTCACTGAGCATGCTGAATCCTGGCAGCTGCTCTCCGGCTGCAGCAATCGCAATACCGACGAACACCAGTGCAATGGTCAGTGGCAGCTTATCCAGTTTCTTACTGATCATCGTGGTTATGGCAGCCAGCACCATCAGCAGGACAATGCCAGTCACCAGTTCAGCAATGTGTAGCGTCGCTTGTTCCATCGTTGCTTCCTGTACCTGTCAGAAGAAATGTACCGGGCCCGCCGACTCCGGTGCGAGCCACCGGCAGTTCACGAAAACCAATCTATACTTACTAAACCTCTGATCCATTGTACTCATCAGAGGATCCATGGACTGATATCAATATACCTGAGGAACTATGAACGCAAATTGCGCCAGGACAATCTTCAGCGTGATTCTGTTGCCGGTGGTGCTGACTGCCTGCTCCTCCGGTGCTGATTTGTCGGATGTGAAAAATGAAGAGCTGACTGATCAGGCGTACCGTTGTGGGCTGAACAAGAACCCGGCGCCCGGATATGCGATATCCTGTGAAAACATTCGCCGGGAGTGCCAGCGCCGGTCTGCGGAGTTCGGCTATAAGCTATGTTAATGCTGCTGTGCCGAGGTGACCGGGACATGCCGGCAACGACAACGCCACCGAAGAAATGGCTGTACACGGGCGCACTGAAGCAGCCATTACTGACCTGGGTTCTGGTGCTTTCTGCGCCCTTCATTGCCATACATACGGAGGCCGGGGAATGGGAAGAAATACCTGAAACAGAGTACCGGATTCGTGCCCCGGTGGCCGATAAGTCAACGGCTCAGCATCTGCCACCCGATGTTTACCAGCGCGGCGATGGTGAGATTACCGGTGCTTTCGGGTTTGAATTCGGCCAGTTACCAGATCCGGCATTTATCACAGGTCGTCCAGGCTGGATTGAACCTGGTGAGTTGCCGGAAGACTTTACCTATTTCGGGTTTGAAAAACCTCTGAAGATGAATGCACTGCAACTGGTGCCACCGCTGGTTCCCGTGTTGTTTAAGGGCATGACGGTGAGCTATCGCTGCTTCACTGACTTTCATGGTTATCCGGTCTGGATTGAGGCGCAGACCAGTCACAAACTCCCGGACCTGGTTGAAATCCTGAGTCGCAAATATGGCAAACCCACCATTCAGGCGCCCGACATTCTGACATTTACCGATGGTACAGACCTGATCCGGCTCGATGCTGGCAAGGGTAAGACGCTGCTCAGCTATTTTGATACCGAGGGCCTGGGTAATTACCTGAAAGCCAGAAACCTCTCGTTGCGGCGAAAATACGAAGGTGAACGTGGGGCATTGACACCGTCGGAACAGGAAATACTGGCACTGGCAGATCAGCTGACTAATCTGCGTAAGAATATAGATGCCGGCTTCGGTATTCCCTTCAAGCAAAGGATACATTTCAGGGCAAAACCGGATCAGTATGTGCCTTTTGATCCCCCGCAACCCATCAAAGGCCTTGGCGCCGCCGTGTACAAAATCATGGTCTCCCCGGACCTGATACCGATCATGATCCGGATGGAAATTTATGGCAAGGAACCTTACCTGCAAAGTCGCAAGGTGCTGTTGGATCAGGCGCTGGACCTGGCTTTCGGGGGCTTTCTGAAGAACTCCGCCATGCACACTGTGGTCTCACTACAGGGTAATTCCATCTCCGTTCTCATCAGAGGAGAAACCCTTTCACTGACATTGCTCGATGGCTACGAGAATAAGCTGGCCAACGAGCGCAGCAGAGAACGGGAGGCCGAGCAGCGCAGGCAGGCTCAGACAGCTCAGCGCCGTACTGAAATCAAAGCTGAGCGCGGTTTGTAACACATTTCTTTAGGAGTGTGACTTAACCCTTTGTCTTAGCTGAATATTCGGTATATTCTTGGCGCTATGTAAAGAGAGTAGTCATTTCCACTATCACTACATTCTTACTCAGTTTTTGTCTGTTAGCCTGCGCTTTCTCAGGGTATGACTAACAGGCAGAAAAGCAGAATGGCGCCAGGTTGCGATAACATGAATGACATCAACCGTATGACCAGAAAAAGAGAGAAAACCCGTCAGGCCCTGCTTGATGCAGCCCGCAAGCTGGTATTCAGCACCGGCCACGAAAAAATCTCGATTCAGGACATCACCGCCGAGGCAGATGTGGGGTTGGGTACCTTCTATAACTACTTTGAGACCAAGCAGAAAGTCTTTGAAGCGGTTCTGGAAGATATCCGGCAAGACTTTCTCGACGAACTCGGCAGGTTGCGCCAGCCCATTAAGGACCCCGCCACGCTCATGGCCGTTACTCTGACCTTCGGATTTCAGCAAGCTCAGGACAATGAGGACTGGAATGCTTTTCTGAAGCGCTCAGGTCTGACTGGCGACTATTTCCTGCAACAGGACGAAGAGCAGCTGATGGCAGATATTCTGCTGGGTAGCCGTGCGGGCCGGTTCAAAGTTGACCGCCCTGAATTCACGCATTCGATCATCACCGGCATTATCCGTCACGTTAATCAGGAAATCGCAGCCGGACGCATGGACCGGAGTGCGATTGCCAGCGCTACCCGCCATATCCTGCGTATGCTGGGTCTGCCTGATCTGGTAACCAAGGCACTGACTCAGACACCGCTTCCGCCTGTGGCAGCCCCGAAGCGGGGATCAGCGGAAGAAAATCTGCGACAGGCAACAGCTGTTGTACAAGAAATGGGTTGAACTTAACCTGCCAGTGATTAACATATGTCCTCAAGCCTACCCGGCCTGAATTGATGAGCGACGGGCGATCCCCGGCGTCTCTGACCTTACTGAATTCGCAGTGATCCTGCGATGAGGACATAGACATGAATACAGAATTATTCTGCCCTTCTCCCGTTCCGGGCGAACCTCTGCCCACCCGAGCTTCCAGTCAATTTACCGGTATATTTACGCTCGCGCTGACGTCCTGCCGACTGTCTCTGTCAAGCGAATCTGGCCCAGGCATTTATTGCCGGTCTGTCTCTGAGTGCGACGCCAGACTCCACTGATTTCCTCATGAGCACAATGACAAATCCGCCACCTGCAAACGATTTTGACAGGTCGTGCAACGCTATTCGAAGTCCATCAGTCAATATCGGGAGATAATGCCATGTCCGTAGCAAAGGTTACTCTGGACGATAAATACACCCAGCAAAGCGGCCGGGTTTTTCTCAATGGCAATCAGGCGCTCGCCCGACTGCCCATGTTACAGCAGGAGCGTGACCGTGCTGCCGGGCTGAACACGGCTGGTTTTATCTCGGGTTACCGGGGCTCACCGCTGGGTGGTCTCGATAAAACACTGTGGCAGGCAAAAGCCTTCCTGAACGAACACCATATTCATTTCCAGCCGGGCGTAAATGAGGATCTTGCCGCAACCTCGGTGTGGGGTAGCCAGCAGGTGAACCTGTTCGAAGGTGCCCGTTTCGATGGCATCTTTTCCATGTGGTATGGCAAAGGCCCGGGGGTTGATCGCAGTGGCGATGTCTTCAAGCACGCCAATCATGCGGGCACTTCACCTAATGGTGGTGTACTGGTCATTGCCGGCGACGACCACGGGTGCAAATCCTCTACTCTGCCCCATCAGTCAGAATACGCCTTTGTCGACGCGATGATTCCGGTGCTTAACCCCGCGGGCGTTCAGGAGCTCATTGATTTCGGTCTGCACGGCTGGGCGATGTCGCGCTTTTCCGGCTGCTGGGTCGCCATGAAAACCATCGCCGAAACTGTTGACGCGTCATTTTCAACGGATGTCAGTCATGACCGTATCCGGATTGTGAAACCCGACTACGACAATAACGGCGTGCATATCACCTGGCCGGATAAACCACTGGATCAGGAATTGCGCCTGCACCACCTTAAACTGGGCGCCGCGCTTGCATATGCCAAGGCTAACCAGCTGAACCATATCACGCTGGATACCCCAAACCCGCGACTCGGCATTGTCAGTACCGGTAAGTCCTGGCTGGATGTACTCCAGGCGCTGGAAGATCTGGGCATCGATCAGAAACTTGCCAGCGAAATTGGCCTGAGGGTATTCAAGGTAGGTATGAGCTGGCCCCTCGAAACCAGTTCACTCAGGCATTTCGCAGAGGGTCTGGATGAAGTGCTGGTGGTTGAGGAAAAGCGCGGTCTGATAGAGGACCAGCTGACCAGTCAATTGTACAACTGGCATACTGAGGTGCGACCGGTTGTTGTCGGCAAGCATGATGAACAGGGCAACTGGTTATTACCAGCCACTGGCGAGTTAACGCCAGCGGTTATTGCCCGGGTGATTGCAGCCCGCATCGGCAGGTTTTTCACCAGTGAACGCATAGAGAAACGACTGGCTTTTCTGAACCAGAAAGAACAGTACCTGAAGCGCCCTAAAAACCTGATCGAACGGACGCCTCATTTCTGTTCCGGTTGCCCTCACAACACGTCTACCCGGGTGCCTGATGGCAGTCGCGCCATGGCGGGTATCGGTTGCCATTACATGGCTAACTGGATGGAACGGGAAACCCATACATTCACCCAAATGGGCGGCGAAGGTGCCACCTGGATAGGTCAGGCTCCCTTTACTGAAACCCGTCATGTGTTTCAGAACCTTGGTGACGGAACTTACTTTCACTCTGGTCTGCTGGCCATTCGCGCCGCTATCGCCTCCGGTATCAACATTACCTACAAAATCCTCTACAACGACGCGGTTGCCATGACGGGTGGCCAGCCGGTGGATGGTCAGCTCAGTGTCGATCAGATGGCTCAGCAGGTCAGCGCGGAAGGTATCAGTGCGCTTTATGTGGTCTCAGACGATATTCATAAATACGAACGCGGTCGCTTCCCGGAAGGCACTGTGTTTATGCACCGGGATGATCTTGAGGCTGTGCAGGTTACTCTGAGAGAAACCGCGGGCACCACCATTATTATTTATGATCAGACCTGTGCCGCAGAGAAGCGTCGTCGGCGCAAGAAAGGGTTGATGACAGACCCGAAAGTACGCGCCTTCATCAACACCGAGGTCTGTGAAGGCTGTGGTGACTGCGGTATTGCTTCCAATTGCCTGTCAATTGCGCCGGACGAAACGGAATACGGTCGCAAGCGAAAGATTGAACAGTCCTCCTGTAACAAAGATATGAGCTGCCTGAAGGGCTTCTGCCCTGCTCTGGTCACTGTCACCGGGGGCGAAGTGAGAACAGGGCATGGGCGTCAGCTGTCATTTGATGTTGCCTCGTTGCCGGCACCGGTTTTGCCGTTAACCCGCGAACCCTACCGCATCGTGCTGGCTGGCGTGGGTGGCACCGGTGTGACAACTCTGGGTGCCATTCTGGGCATGGCCGCTCATCTGGAAAACAAAGGCGCATCACTGTTAGACATGACCGGGCTGGCGCAGAAATTTGGTGCCGTCATCACCCACCTGCAGATTGCTGATGATGCGGGCCAGATTCACGCTGCGCGGATTGCGGCAGGTGGTGCAGACGTCATTATCGGCTGCGACCTGGTGGTTGCGGCTTCCAATGATTCGCTGGTCAAAGCCGAAGCCGGTCATACCCGTGCAGTGATTAATGATCACCACGCCATGACCGCGGACTTTACCCGGGACCCGGATGCGGTCTTCCCGGAAGATTCCATGAAACACCTGATCAGCGAATCGCTGGGGTCGCAAACCCCGGTCTTTCTGAATGCCAGTGGCATCACCGAGCAATTGCTGGGTGATACGACTGCGCAGAATCTGCTTCTGGCTGGCTATGCGTACCAGGCAGGTCTGATTCCCCTGTCGCAAGCAGCAATCTGTCAGGCGATTGAGCTGAATGGTGCAGCGGTCAGCCAGAATCTTCTGGCCTTTAATACCGGTCGCTACCTGTTCATCAACCCAAATGCCGTTACTGTCAGGCCAGAAACCATCAGCCGCCTGGCAAACCCTGCTGAGATCATCGCCGACAGAGCTGCCCGGTTACGGGATTACCAGAATCAGGCGCTGGCAGACCGGTATGTGTTCAGAATGCAGGCGTTCGAGCTGGCACTGGCCAGGAAGTCCGTAACAGACGAGGAACTGATCGCCACCGTCGCCCGCAACTACTACAAACTGCTTGCGTACAAAGACGAGTACGAAGTGGCAAGACTTTATACCAGCCCGGCTTTCCGTACTGCCCTGCAGGAACAGTTCGAGGGCCCGGTAAAGTTATCGTTTCATCTGGCACCACCGCTGCTGGCCCCCAGAGACAAGGTCAGTGGTAAACCCCGCAAGCTGACATTCGGCAGCTGGCTGATGCCTGCCTTCAGTATGTTGCGCCGATTGCGCTTTCTTCGCGGCACCGTGCTGGATCCATTCGGCTATACCAGAGACCGTCAGCTGGATAAACAGCTGATAACAGAATACGAGATGTTAATGGACTTCTGTCTGCAGCACATCGACACCCGTCGGATCGCTGGCATGCGTGAGGTCATGAACATCGCGGAAGAAATTCGTGGCTACGGGCACATCCGTGAAGCGAATGCAGACAGGGCAAGAGCAAAACTCGACACCCTGAAGCGAAAGCTGACCACAACCGCAGAGGTTGTCAGGTTGGTCAACCCTAAAGCTGCCTGAACGGCACAGATATTGACAGGAACAAAGATGTTACTTGAATCGTTAGACATAGATGACTTCGAAGACTTTGACGGCCATGAAGCTGTCTACCGTTGCCTTGATTCGGATACGGGTCTGGAGGCTTACATCGGCATACATAACCGCCAGCTTGGTCCCGCGCTGGGTGGTTGCCGTATCTGGCCCTACGCGAATAGCGAGGCGGCGATCAGTGATGTGCTGCGACTGTCCCGCGGCATGACCTACAAGTCTGCGCTGGCTGGTCTGCCACTCGGTGGTGGAAAGGCTGTCATCGTCGGAAACCCTGCCAATATCAAAACCCCGGCCCGGTTGCGCAGCATGGGGCGATTTGTGGAAAGCCTGGGCGGCCGTTACATTACTGCTGAGGATTCCGGCACCACGGTTTCTGACCTTGAAGTGATGGCAATAGAAACCCGCCACGTATCAGGTATTTCCCGTAAGAACCGCGGTGGTTTAAGCAGTGGCGACCCTTCTCCCGTGACAGCGATGGGTGTTTTTGTGGGAATGCAGGCCGCAGCCAGGCGTCGCTTTGGCACCGATGATCTGCGTGGCATACGGGTTGCTGTGCAGGGCGTGGGGAATGTTGGTGGTCATCTTGTTGCGCTTCTGGTTGATGCCGGCGCCCGGGTGATCGTTTCCGATATCAACATTCATCGCACTGATGAGTTACTGCGCCGCTTTCCTGTGACAGTGATGCCTAACGACCTGATTCACCGTCAGGACGTGGAAATTTTCAGTCCCTGTGCGCTGGGCGGCAGTCTTAACTGCCAATCGCTGGATGAGATTCAGGCGCCGGTTATTGCTGGTGCAGCCAACAATCAGCTTCGCGACGAGGCTGCCAGCATGAAGCTGTTCAGGTCAGGACGACTGTATGCTCCTGATTATGTCATCAATGCGGGAGGCATCATCGATATCTGGTACGAGCAAACCGGCTACGATTATGACAAGGTGATGCGCCATACTCATCGCATCGCTGACACGCTCGAAGCCATTTTTGATACCAGCGAACAGCTCGGGTTACCAACAGACCAGATCGCTGACCGGATGGCTGAGGAGCGATTCCAGACCCAGAAGCTGGTGAACGTTGCCTGATTCTGTTCAGGGTTGATCGGCGGGTGGAACACGCGCATGCTTGGCAGTGCGCTGACAACCCGCCGGGTTACTGATGACAGATTTACACACGCGAGGTGCTGCACCCGGGCTGAGCGATGCCTTCTGCGCCCGCTTCGGGCTTCGCTATCCCCTGTTGCTGTCGCCTATGGCTGGTGCCTGCACCGCAGATATGGTCTGTTCAGTGACAGCCAGCGGAGGCCTTGGCAGCTTCGGTGCAGCGGGTCTCTCCATTCAGCAACTCGAAGCCCTGTGTGCTGATCTCAAGCAACGATGTCCCGGCCCCTATAACATTAATTTGTTCAGCCCTGATACGGAGTCGCCACTGCCTGATCCTCACATCCCAGTGGATCTGGCAGCGGTCTTGCGCACCATGCACGATGCTGCAGGCCTTGGAGATCTGCCTCCTCCCTTACCGCTGTTCGGGCCAGCACTGGACCAGCTGGAAGTGCTTCTGGCTGCGAAGGTGCCAGTAATCAGTTTTCATTTCGGCATCAGTACGGACATTGTCGATAAGATCCGGGCCGCAGGTTCCAGAGTAATCTGCACCGCAACCAGTCCTGAAGAGGCGCGCGCACTGTCAGGGGCTGGTGTTGACGCCATCATTGCCCAGGGCGAAGAAGCAGGTGGGCATCGTGGGACCTTCCTGGGTGGTGAAATGCAGCCATTGCGGGAATTGATTCCAGCGATAGCGGCTGCAACTGACCTGCCCGTCATCGCCGCCGGGGGGCTCTGCCACGGCCGGCAGATACGGCAAGCCATTGATGCAGGCGCTGCAGCCGTGCAGGTGGGCACTGCCTTTCTGCCCTGCAGTGACTCCCCTGCAGCCAGTCGCTGGAAACACAATCTGGTGAATTTGCAGCGGGATGCACTGACGGTCACCAGAGCGATTTCGGGCAAACCGGCTCAGGGCATCAGAACCACCTTTGTTGAGCAGCTGGCACCTCTGGAACACAGCTTTCTGCCCTATCCCTGGCATTATTCGCTATCCCGTGAATTGCGACAGGCGGCTGTGAAACAGGATGATGAACGTTACATGGTCATGTGGTCAGGCACCGGTATTGACAGCATTGGCGCAGCAGACCTGAAGCTGACGATCAGGGAAAAATTCCGGCAACTGGTGACTCAGGCTGGTTGGGACTGAAGTGGTGCGGTTCAGTTGAGTGGTTCAAAGCCAGAAAACAACTGCGAGATCTCTGCCACTTCTGCCGCCGGCACATAATCGCAAACCTCTGCATACTCTGCCCACATCCTGAGGACTTCAGGATTAGTATGTGCACTTTCGATCGCCGCCTGAGAGCACCACTCAAAAACCTCCAGAATAGTGCCATCAGCGGCTTTCATGATGATGGATGGCCGCTCCGTGGCCAACCCTTCTTGTTGAAGCCGCGGCAGATGAGACCTCATCAAGGCCTCAAGCTCCGCCTGTTTACCCGGCTTGGGACGGTACCCTGCGATCACAATTCTTCCTGTCATGTGCATGCTCCGGCTTAGCCAGATCTCCTCCGTCAGGTGAGACCGAGTACCAGTTTGGCCATAATATTGCGCTGTATCTCATTGGAGCCGGCGTAGATCGCCACCTTGCGGTTGTTGAAGTACCGTGGTGCAGTGGCTGCTGCATATTCGGGACCAATGAAGTCCGCATTCATGCCCAGAATGGCACCGGTATTATCAAATGGCACCGTGTAGTTGCCGACGGCTTCGACTGCCAGTTCAGTCAGCAATTGCTGTAATTCAGTGCCCCGGCACTTCAGCAGGGAGGATTCAGGGCCGACATTCTTACCTGTCGCCAGCGAACTGAGAATGCGCAGTTCGGTAAATTCCATTGCCCGGATCGCAATTTCTGCCTCTGACAGTTTACGGGCGAAGTCTGCATCTTCACTCAGGGGGCGACCATCGCTGCTGAGTTCAACCGCGGCAATCTTGCGCAATTCCTTCAGGCTCGCCTTGAGGCCATGGCTGTAGGCATTCCCACGTTCGAATTCCAGCAGGTATTTGGCATAGGTCCAGCCCTTGCCTTCTTCGCCAATCAGGTTTTCCACCGGCACTTTCACATCGGTGAAGTGCACCATGTTGATTTCCTGGTAGCCTTCCGGCGGATTATCAAGCGTGATGATCGGTTGTACCTCGATGCCTGGTGATTTCATATCAATCAGCAGGAATGAAATACCCTGCTGGCGTGGTCCATCATCAGAGGTTCTGACCAGACAGAATATCCAGTCTGCATGTTGTCCCAGTGTGTTCCAGGTTTTGGTGCCGTTGACCACGTAGTAGTCACCGTCCCTTTCAGCTTTGGTTCGAAGTGAAGCGAGGTCAGAGCCGGCACCGGGTTCAGAATAACCCTGACACCACCATACCCGGCTGGCGAGAATATCTGGCAGGAAGCGCTGTTTTTGCTCCTCGCTGCCATATTTCATGATGACCGGTGCAACCATGGTCTGGCCAAACGGCAGGATGCCGGGAGTGTCAGCGGCTGCCATCTCGAGATCGAAAAGATATCGCTGGGTCGGCGTGAATTCCGGCCCGCCCAATTCGCCCGGCCAGTCCAGGCCTGCCCACCCTTTCTTATACAGGGCCTGCTGCCAGTACATATGGTCTTCACGGCTGAGATGTCCGTTGGCACTGCGCTTATGACGTTCGCGCATTTCCTGCGGATAGTTTTCTTCAATCCAAGCCCGGACTTCTTTCTGAAATTCAAAGTCCTCAGCACTAAATTTAAGATCCATGGGTACTCCTCAATTTATGTACGCCTCAGGTAAGATTGGTTGTCAGCGTAACATCTGATCTGACGGTTCACAGGGCGGTCTGGGGGCCCTGAGGTTCTGCTGAGCTGCGCCAACGTACAACAAGGTGCAGGGTTTCGCAACAGCATTATAGGCCGTAGGCCTGATGGACCGTCTCCTGTAGATGCATTCCGGGTACGGTTCCGCTATGTTAGTCGCCTTTTCAGACAGATGGGACTGATCATGGCCGATTTACCGGATGTGCAGCGTGTTCGCGACTACTTTTTCAATCTGCAGACTGAGATCTGCGACACCCTGAGTCACATTGATGGCGGCAGCGGATTTTCCGCGGAGGATATTCATAGCGAGAATGGTGCGCACAGCAGACCCAGAGTGCTGGATGGCGGTCCGGTGATAGAGCGCGGCGCAGTGCAGTATTCCTATAGTATCGGTGCCCAGTTGCCACCTGCCGCCAGTGAGCGTAATCCACACCTGGCGGGCAAAGGATTTCAGGCCGTCGCGATTTCGATGATCATGCATCCGCGCAACCCTTATGTCCCCACCTTTCATGCCAATCTGAGATTTTTCCTGATCGATGATGATAACTGGTACTTCGGTGGGGGTTTTGACCTGACCCCTTATTACCCCTTTCACGAGGATGTTGTGCACTGGCATAAGGTCGCACGTGATGCCTGTCAGCCCTTTGGTGACGAGGTCTACCCGCGTCTGAAGCGCTGGTGCGATGACTACTTTTACCTTTCCCACCGGCAAGAGGCCCGTGGTGTGGGCGGTCTGTTCTTTGATGACTGGAATGAAGGTGGGTTTGAGCGCAGCTTCGATTTTGTCCGCTCGGTTGGCGATCATATTCTGCCGGCTTATCTGCCCATTCTTGAGAGGCGCAAGGAAACACCCTGGGGTGAACGGGAAGAGGATTTTATGCTGTACCGCCGGGGTCGCTATGCGGAGTTCAATCTGGCAATCGACCGTGGTACCAAATATGGCATTCAGTCTGGCAGGCGCATTGAATCTGTACTGGCTTCAATGCCACCTCGCGCTATCTGGCGGTATAACTGGCGACCTGAAGCGGGCACCCGCGAAGCCAGTCTTTACGAAGATTTTCTGCCAGCCAGAGACTGGTTGGCAGACCGCTGAGCTGGTCAGGCCGGGCAAACTACCCGGCCTGAAGCTATCCGCCTGATTGCGCATGAAAATGTGCCTCGCTGAAGCGACGGCACTCAGGCTTACGACAGCCACCGGCTATGACTCAGGCGCCGGTAGCCTTCACTTGCTGTGCCGATGCAGCGTAATCCTCGATGGCCTTCCACACCCGCATCAGGTTACCACCCAGAATCTTCTCAATGTCCTGCTCGCTGTAACCACGAGCGATCAGACCATCTACAAAGGCCGGATATTCACTGACATCCTTGAAACCAACAGGCAGCGTGTCACCAACACCGTCAAAATCTGAACCAATCCCGACGTGACTGATCCCCGCGACATTCACGATATGGTCGATATGATCCAGTACATCGTCCATGGTGGCGTAGACGTAGGGGTGCTCGGCATAGACCTTATCCCTGGCAGCTTTATAGGCTTCCGTATCCGGTTCAATACCTTCGGCTTCCACATAAGCTTTCAGTGCGGCTGAGCGGGCAGCGGCACTGTCCCTGGATGCCTGGCTGATAAAACCGGAACCAATATTCAACTGTACGACGCCACCGTTGGCAGCCATCTTTCTGAGCATGTCATCATCCATGTTGCGCTCAAAACCCGGGGTGAAATGCCTTGCTGAAGAATGGGTTGCAACCACCGGCACTGCAGTAGTTTCCATTACATCGTAAAAAGCCTCATCCGAGACGTGAGAGACATCCACCATGATGCCTACTCTGTTCATTTCCCTCACTACCTCGAAACCAAATTCACTCAGACCGCCCCAGCGCTTATTGTCATCATAGGAAGAGTCAGAAATGTGATTGCTTTTAGAGTGCGTCAGGGTGATGTAGCGGATACCCCGGTCATAGAAGTACTGAACATTGCTCAGATCGCCTTCGATGGGGCCACCATTTTCCATGCCCATGGCCATGGAGATTTTCCCGCCAGAGAAATTAGTCATGACCTCTGCTGTGGAATTTGCCAGCGCAAACTTGTCCGGGTTGTCCGTCACGATGCCGCGCACCATATCGATCAGCTCATCAGCAAGTGCTTTTGCACCCCCCTCTTCGTCGACGCTGGCCGGAATGTAGATGGACATAAAGGGTACATTCAGCCCACCGGCGACCGCTCGTGGATAGTCGAACTCGCCGCCTTCGGTCGCTTCAGCTACATTTTGTGGATTGCGGTATACCCTGAAGGGTACATCGATATGAGTGTCCACCAGCAGATACTTGTCTGCCAGTGCTTTGCCTGTTGGCTGCGCAGTTACCGGAGCGGCTGCTGTGGCTTCAGGCGCAGATTCTGCTGGCTTCTCGCCAGAACAGGCGGTCAGTGCCAGGGGAAAAAGTAAGATGCACAGACGCCGGAGGGTCAGGTTTTTCATGGGTTTTGTGTCTCGTGGCTCGCTAATAGAATTTCCATACTATACTTCATTGACGGGTTCTTGAAGGACGATACGGGAAGCATCAGGATGGACGACAATATTCACAACTGGTACGAAAAGCTGGTGATGGCAAAACTCAGCGAGCAACTGGCCGAAGGTGAGAAGTTCTCTGAAGACGAAATCTCTGATATCGCCTGTATTGCGCTCAATCACCTGCCCCCGCGCTACGTCAGGCACTCCGTGGATATGAGCTTTTACACCTCACCTCAGGAGCGCGAGGAGATGGATCAGCGTATCGACGCTGCCATCAGTCATGCGGTTGACCGGGTCAGCAGCCACCCATATCACTGAGCGGCGGGATTCGATCCGGTCGGGAATGACCCGGTCGGGAATGACCCGGTCGGGAATGACCCGGACGGGCTTGTCGGTTTAATCAAGCCGGTGAATAGAAATTGAAACCGGTATGGGCTAACGCTTAAAGTGTGGGCTTTTCAGGAACCGGGTTCGACGTGCTCACGCTCTCCAGTAAGTTGCCCGCCGTAGGCACCACTATTTTTACGGTAATGTCGCAGATGGCGCAGGAACATAACGCCATCAACCTGTCTCAGGGATTTCCTGATTTCAGCATTCCGGCAGAGCTTTCTGATCTGCTGGCCCGTTACGTTCGCGATGGTTTCAATCAGTATCCGCCCATGACGGGTGTGCCCTATCTGCGGGAACAGATTGCCCTGAAAACCCAGCGACTCTATGGGGTGAATGTGGACCCGGACTCGGAAGTTACCGTGACATCCGGTGCAACCGAAGCACTGTTTGTCGCCGTTCAGGCGCTGGTCCGGCCCGGGGAAGAGGTGATTGTTTTTGACCCTGCCTATGACTCTTACGAACCAGCTATTACCCTGGCGCAGGGTGTGACCCGGCATCTGCCATTGTTGCCACCGGGGTTTGCCATTGACTGGGACCGGCTGGCTGCAACCATCAATCCCCGAACCCGGGCAATTATGATCAACAGTCCGCACAATCCCTGTGGCAGTGTGCTGAGTCGCAGTGATCTGGAGAAGCTGGCGGCACTCATTGGTGATCGTCCCATTGCGGTGATTTCTGATGAGGTCTATGAACACATGGTTTATGACGGCGAACGCCATGTCAGCGCCCTGGAAATTGACGGCCTGCGGGAGCGCAGC
Source organism: Pseudomonadales bacterium (assembly GCA_020443225.1). GTDB lineage: Bacteria > Pseudomonadota > Gammaproteobacteria > Pseudomonadales > Azotimanducaceae > UBA4582. Next base: position 9,945 of record JAGRIO010000013.1, on the reverse strand, counting down.
TTTGTTATTTCCTCATTCGGTAAAACCTGCCACGCGACAGGCTGGAAAGTCGCTTATTGCATCGCGCCGGCTGAACTGACGACAGAGTTTCGCAAGGTGCATCAGTTTGTCACCTTTACCACCCACACACCAACGCAGTGGGCGCTGGCGGAATTCATCGACAAGTATCCGGAACACTACCTGAATCTGAGCGATTTCTATCAGCAGAAACGGGACGTTTTTCTCGATGCCATGCGGGGCTCGGCTTTTCGTATGACACCAAGCCGGGGCACTTATTTTCAGCTGGCTGATTACAGCGACATCACAGACCTGACGGATACTGACTTCGCCGCACTGCTGACTCGCGAGTATAAGGTCGCCGTCATTCCCGTGTCGGTCTTTTACGCTGATCCGCCCCCGAACCACTATATTCGTTTCTGTTTTGCCAAGGCAGAGACAACGCTGCAGGAAGCTGCCAGCCGTATTGCCGGCTTGCGGGAGATAACGCCATGAGTCTGACGCTGACCCTGGTTCAGACTGCCCTCGTCTGGGAAGACAAGGCTGCAAACCTTGCGCACTTTGATGAGCTGCTGGCTGCACCGGAACCCAGTGATCTGATTGTATTGCCGGAAATGTTCACGACCGGATTCTCGATGAACTCTGCCAGCCTGGCCGAACCAATGAGCGGTGAAAGCGTCCAGTGGATGCGTCGTCTGGCCATCAGACTAGAACGCCGCGTCACTGGTAGTCTGATCATCAGGGATCAGGACCGCTGTGTTAATCGCCTGGTACTGATGTCACCGGATGGCAGTATCCAGTTTTATGACAAGAAGCACCTGTTCCGGATGTCCGAAGAAAACAATAACTACAGCGCTGGTGCTGAGCCGCTGACAGTGCAGATCAACGACTTTACCGTCAGCTTCCAGATCTGCTACGACCTGCGATTTCCGGTGTGGCTGCGCAACAGAACCGGACCTGCCAGCAGTCCCCGACACTCCTATGATCTGTTGTTGTTTGTGGCTAACTGGCCAGCAGCACGTCGCGAACACTGGCGAACCCTGTTGCAGGCCAGAGCCATCGAAAACCTGAGCTATGTGGTGGGTGTGAATCGCATTGGTGAAGGCAATGCTATTGATTACAGTGGTGACACCCTGGCGGTCGATTTCAATGGCCAGCTGCTGTGCGATCTGCAAAACCGTGAAGAAGTCTGTACGGTAACCCTGGATCATCAGCCACTGCGCCAGTACCGCAACACATTCCCGGCCTGGAAAGACGCTGATCCTTTCGATCTGGCAACGGCGGGCCGCAACCAGACACTCTCTGACACTAACTATTCTCAATAAGGGTAACTGAATATGAACCGGATAAAATTTGGTGGCTTTCTGGCCCCGCACCACCCGATAGGTGAACACCCCATGCTGCAGTTCCAGCGCGATCTGGATCTGGTGGAACATATGGACAGGTTGGGATTCGACGAATTCTGGTGCGGAGAACACCATTCCACCGGCTGGGAAGTCATTGCCTCGCCAGAGATGTTCCTGGCAGCGGCAGGTCAGCGCAGCCATCGTATCAGGCTGGGTACCGGCGTTGTTTCATTGCCCTATCATCACCCGTTTAATGTGGCTCAGCGCATTGTGCAGCTGGACCATATGACAGGTGGTCGCGCAATATTTGGCAGTGGTCCGGGCGCCCTGCCTTCTGACGCTTACACACTGGGTATTGATCCCATGGTGCAGCGTGACCGTCAGGATGAGGCGCTGGGCGTGATCCGCAAATTGCTGCGGGGTGACGAGCGTTTTTCCTATGACTGTGAATGGTTCACGCTTAAAGATGCTGCGCTACAGACACTGCCCCTGCAGGAAGATCTGCCGTTCGCTGTCGCCTCCATGATTTCACCTTCCGGTATGACGCTGGCTGGCAAGCACGGCACCGGCGTTCTGTCCATTGGCTCGACCTCGACAGCTGGTTTGCAGGCATTACCCACGCAGTGGAGCTTCGCTGAGGATGCTGCGGCAAAGGCGGGCAATCAGGTCCACCGTAAGGACTGGCGTATTGTCATGAACTGGCACATCGCGGAAACCCGTGAGAAGGCCCGGGAACAGGCAAAACACGGGTTGATGCACTGGCACAATGAATACACCGTCAAGACACTGATGCGACCTGGTGCCGTCGCCTATGATTCAGCGGATGCAGCCCTGGATGCAATGGTTGATCAGGAGGGCTCGGCCATCGTCATTGGTACACCGGATGATCTGATTGAAGCGGTGCTTGAAATGGTCAAGGTGACCGGGGGATTCGGTACCGTTATCGGCTTTATTCATGACTGGACCACTCCAGCTGACAACTTCAACAGCTGGGATCTGGTTGCCCGATACGTGGTGCCAGAGGTCAATGGTCATCTGCGTGCTTACCGGGCTTCGCGGGAACATGTGATCAATAACCGGGAGGTCTTTGAACGGGCTGGTCAGGCCGTGGTTTCCAAGATTATGGAGAATGAGCGGGCCGTCAAAGCCATGCAGGAACAGGCTACCGGCGCAAGTGCCATACAGTCTCACAACGCACCGGACTTGGCGGAAGAAGCCAGCAAGCTCAAATAGGGTTCAGACTGTAATCACGGTGATAGAGGGCGAGTTCAGGTCTGCTTCGTCATGGAAACCCCGAACCAGCAGAACGTACTCGCCCTGCTCGGCCAGATTCAGCTCTCTGGCCACCCTGCGCGCCAGTTCGTTGGGATTAGCGCGCCCCGCTTCATCCTGCAGTAACGGAATTACCCCCCAGAACAAGGCCATTCTGCGTAGCACGTAGGGCTCATTGGTGATGGCAACGATGGGTGCCGCAGGACGTGCAGCAGATACAGTCGCTGCTGACATGCCACTGCGCGAGATCACCATTACACCGTGGACCATCAGGTCTTTCGACATATGGGCAGTGGCATTGGCAATGACATTCCAGACGGGCAAGGGTCTGACGTCGATGCCTGGCAACTTGCCATATACGCCTTCCCGCCACTGGTGAGCCTCAGTCTGACGGGCGACGCGGTCCATAATGTCCACTGCTTCCACGGGAAATGCGCCCACCGCGGTTTCACCTGACAGCATAATAGCATCTACCCCGGAATTGACCGCGTGGGCGACATCAGTGACTTCGGCCCGGGTTGGACGGGAGTTTGAAATCATCGACTCCAGCATCTGAGTGGCGACGATGACTGGTTTGCCCTGGGTCCGGGCCAGCCTCACCAGTTCGGCCTGAGCAACAGGCACTTCCTCTGGTGGCAGTTCGACCCCCAGATCACCACGGGCAATCATGATCGCATCCGTTGCTGCCAGAATTTCCTCCGCATTGAACAGCGCCTCAGGCTTTTCAATCTTGGCGATGATCCTTGGTGCCGCCGGGTCAGTACCCAGCAGGTTGCGCAGGGCTTCAATATCGGCAGCCCTGCGGACAAATGATAACGCGATGTAGTCAACGCCCAGTTCCCTGGCAAAACGTGCATCTTCGATGTCTTTCTCGGTCATGGAAGGGGCTGAGACGTCGACTCCCGGCAGGTTGATGCCCTTATTGTCAGTAAGTTGTCCTCCCTGAATCACCCGGCAGTGGACGTCCTCCGCCGCCACTGTCTGCACCGCCAGCTCAAACAGGCCATCTGCCAGCAGAATCCTGTCACCGGGTTTTACGTCTGCTGCCAGCGCTGCATACTGAGAGTGAATCACCCCTTCCGAACCCGGAACATTACGGGTTGTTACCAGTACATCGTCACCAGCGCGTAGCGTGATTCCGCCAGGTGGAAATTTGCCGGTTCTGATCTTGGGCCCGCAGAGATCAGCAAGTACTCCAACTGGCCTGCCGATGGTGTCTGCAACCCGACGGATATTGTCGAAGGCTTCAGTGTGTTGCTGCTGAGAGCCGTGGGACATATTGAGCCTGAAGATATTAACCCCGGCATGGATGAGCCTGCTGAGCGTCGACTCATCTGCGGAAGCGGGTCCGATTGTTGCGACAATTTTGGTCCGCCGGTTCTTGAGCAGATCGATGCGGGTAGTGATAGACATATGGCAGACAGGCTCTGTGGTGAAGAAAGTATGCTTAACTGTGGTTCACTATAGGACTGCAGACGCAGCTGAGCAATGGCTGCCTGTGGCCAGGTCGCGCTATGGCGCCGTCTGCAGCAGCAGGCATCACGTCACATTTCCAACAATTGTTCATTTTTCAGATCGGTTTAGGCCCTATAATGCGTCGCAGTTCGTGCGACCAACTATCCTAAGGAGCTGTCTTGTTATATTACCTCGGCATCTATCTCGCCGATGTTGCGGGGCCTTTCCGGCTTCTCACGTCCTACATTTTTCTGGCAGGTCTGGGTACAGCGCTGGGCGCATTGGGAACCTGGTGGCTCCTGCCCCGTTTCTGGCATCTGCTGCCCCGTGACCAGGGCAGGCAATATGCCGTCGATGCAGAGAAAAGTATCGGCAAACCCGTCAGCGCCGGTGCGCTGTTCATTCCCCTGTTTGTCTTCATCAGTCTGCTGGTGGTGCCCTTCGACTGGATGTTTCTGGAAATACTGATCTGTGTGTTCGCAGCCATGATCGTTGGTTTTCTTGATGACCGGGCCTCCGGCGGCTGGAGCGAATACCGTCTCGGTGCTCTGGACCTGATTCTGGCTATCGTTGCCTCCATGGTGATCTGTCAGATGGAACCCTTCATCATCTGGTTACCGCTGATCAAGGAACCGCTTGAAATCAGCCCCTGGCTGTTCATCGCTGGCGCTACGATTCTGATCTGGACCTCCATCAATGCAACTAACTGCACCGATGGGGTTGATGGTTTGTCAGCCAGCCTCTCGGGCATGGGAATCCTGTTTCTGGGCGCGATACTCTACGGCATCGTCGGCCATGCGCCGATCGCCGACTATCTGCTGGTCCCGCATTATGACAAGGGGGCTGACTGGGCCATCATGGCGTTTGTGCTGGTGGGTTGCCTCTCGGGCTACCTGTGGCATAACAGCTACCCCAGTGCAGTACTGATGGGCGATGCCGGTTCCCGTCCCATCGGCCTGATGCTTGGGGTGCTGGTACTGGCCTGTGGTAATCCTTTTCTGATTCTGGTGGTAGCCTTCGTGGTACTGGTGAACGGTGCAACGGGGATGATCAAAGTTGCTCTGCTACGGTTTTTTAAAATACCCATATTCAGCCAGATACGTTATCCCCTCCATGACCATGTGCGGCATAACATGGGCTGGTCCAATACCCAGGTGCTGGTCCGGTTTATGTTGTTACAGGCGGTTGGGACGCCGATTTTACTGGTCCTGTTGCTGAAGATCCGCTGATCTGCCGGCAAAAAAAAGGGACTCACAAGGAGTCCCAGGGGTACCACACGGAGAGATCGGGGAAATCAGATACCGGTTTTTGGGGGTTGGGGGAAACCCGTATCAGATAGGTTCTACAAATACAGTCACTGTAGCCTGGTAGTCATTGGCACTGGCAGCGGCCTGCAGGGCAGCTTCAGCGAATGACACCTGCAGTGCGGCGTTGCTGCTGCCACCACAGGTCACACTGTTGCTACCAGCCAGTGCCACAGCGCTGGCAGTGTTGTAAGTCAGAGATTCACCGTCAGAAGCATCCAGGTCATCATCAATGCTGGCGCTGAAAGCGATGGTGTCGAGGGTCGTGGCTGACTTGACGACAAATGAAGCCTGGTCAGTGGTCAGAGTCACCTTGTAGTTGTCACCGCCGTTACGGTAAACACAGAACTCAGTCTCGCCGGTCAGTACACCTGAACCGCTGTAGGCACCCAGGGCAATATCATCAACACCGGTGATCTGAACGCGGTCATTGATGGTCAGGCTCAGGTCGCTGGTGCCGGTAGAGTCAGCGCCCAGGCTGCCATCGGTGGCGGCCATGGAAGCTGAAGAGATCAGGGCCAGTGCAGAAGCGGTGATGATTTTGGCGAATGTGTTCATTTCCGTGTTCCTTTTGAAATTCTGTCAAGTTGTTGACATAAAGGAATGCGAACACCGTGCCAATTTTTAATTTTTCCCGAAATTAATTTTGTATCTGTTATTTATCAATAACTTACAGAGAAACAGAGAGCACATCGAGGCACTTTGCAAGCCTGACCCTGACTGTCGCCACAGGTCACTTACCTGCCCGAAACTGACAATTGCCGACAAGTGACCCGCCAGAACCGTCAGAATTTGTCACGGCTTGACCCTCACCTGAACAATGCGCTGGGCAACAATGTCACCAGCCCCACACTGCCCGGTGGAAGTCAGGGTGTAATAGGTCTCACCCTGCACCAGCATAGAGGAACAGGTAACAGAAGCGCTGCATCCCAGCAAAGCCGATTCCGGAAAGCTGAAAGTGCGACTGGCACAACTACCTCCGCCCGCCGGTGGTACGGTGCGGTTGACCGCCAGCTGCGCGCCACTCTCAGCGGCAAAAAAAGCCCTGCTGGAGACTGTGTCATAGCTTCGGGACAAGGCATTGGATTCCAGTACCTTGCTCAGCCCCACTGACAGCAGCGATACCACAACCATCAGGAACACGGCACCCACCAGTCCGATACCGCTGGACTGCCGCCGTTTCATGGCACGTTCCGAAGCTGAACTTCGTGCACTACGCGGGTTTGTTCGCCTGAACTGGTAAAGGCCATATCAAGCCGCACGACGGCATTCCTGACCAGAGTCGCTGTCGCCAGCGAAAAAGGCGTCGTGCTGTCGCCTATGCCGTCCGCCAGCAATGCCCGGTCTGGCATTGACGAAGGTAAAGTGCCTGCTGAAGGTTGTGTCGCGCTGATACCGTAGTTCTGGTAACGGAACAGTTGCCCGCTATCCACACAAAAGCTGACCGGATCATTGACCAGAAAAAATCTTTGCCGCGGCGAATGGCCAGCAAACTGCATGGCACTGCTCATAGTGACAGTGACTTCATTGTTACCATCAGGTGCGCTCAGGGTTGCGGGGGATGAAATTACGCCGGAAGCCGTGTTATAGACGGCGGTGCTGGCCAGCGGATAGACCACGACCCGGCCGCTGGCCCCGGCCTGGCCGGGGCTCATGGCGACAGACCTGAAAGCCGTGCCGCTGGCCTCAACCGGTAAGTTCAGATAGGTTGCAGCGGCACTCACAGGCACAAATTCAAGACAGCGCCCGCTGCCGCTCACCCTGACACTATTGGGCGCAGCACCGCGCAGTTCACGGCTGATGCGTTCAACCGCGACCCGCGCACTACTTCCGATGCCCTGCCTGCTGTTGGTTTTCTGCCAGGATTCAGTGGCGAAACGGATCATCTCCGTACCCGCCAGCGAGACAATGCTCATCAGCAGAATTACCACAATCAGCTCTATCAGCGTAAAGCCACGCATCAGTAATTACCCTTGTAGGCAGCAAAGGTCATGGCAGAACCACCCGGCGGCGTGACGGTCACCTCAATCAGCTTGGCATCATCAGTCGCCGACAGCCCCAGCGCTGTTACGGTTGCGGCAGACACATAACTGACCTGCACCTGAACCCGGTAACCGGTGTACAGACTACGGGCAACGCCGTCACTGTCCTGGGGCGGGCTTTCATCAAGACCATGGTAGTCATCAACATCATCATAGGCTGCCCGTGACTCGCCATCAGGGCCGACTGCACCACAGGCAGTGGCGCTGCTGTGGCAGGCAGGTATGCCACCCACCGGTGAATTCTCATCAAATCGTTTGCCGAGGATTTCTTCCAGATAGGATTCGCCCAGTTCTACCGCCTTTACCTGCCATAACAGATCGGCACTTTTCGAGGTGGATAGCGAAACCGCAGAAGCCAGTGACACCAGGACAATGGCCGTCAGGACAATGGCAATGATGACTTCAACGAGGGTCGCCCCTGCAGACCTGCGCAGGCGATGCTGACAGCCACGCTCAGACACAGTTGCCTTCATGGGCATAACCCACAGGTGAAACACACAGCGGCAGGCTGCCGGTAACCAGTTGCACGCCCTGGCTGCCAGTGGTTGTGACTGCACCCAGCACCACGGCAGTGACATTACCCAGTGAGTCAAAGGTCAGCTGTAAAGGTACTGATGACGACAGAGTCTGAGTGCTGCCCCCGGCGCTGGCAGTGACCGCTGTGTCAGTTACTATGCTGGCGCTAAAGGCAGTCTGACTCACCGAGCCAATCGTTTCTGTGACACTGGCCGTGTACTGATCGCCACTGCGACTCACGGTCAGCGTCACGACAGCCGTTGCATGAGACAGCGCAATTCGCTGCGCGACCCGGGCCGCAGACAACACACCTGAGCGCAACGTAGTTGCGTCAAATGACGAAGTATCAAACCAGCGGCTGTAGGCCGTCACACTGACAATGGAAATCAGCACCAGCGTGACAACAAGTTCTATTACCGTGAATCCTTTCATGGTCTGAAACCGTAATGCGCTCATTCACTGAGAACCCGGCGACCGGAACCGGACATCCCGATACCCGGTCAACGCAGGGTGATACCGGCTGAAGATCACCTCCGGGTAATCAACCCGCGACAGTTCAGCAAGGCACCTGACCCCGCGCTTATGGAAACGCACATCCGTCAGGGCAACCCAGGCCTTATGGCAGGGTCGCCGTCGACTGGCTGATGCCTCCGGTGCTGGAGTCATAAGTCAGCGTGGCGATAGTATCGCCGGAAGCGCTTTTCTCACCGGTGTAGTAATAAACACAGTTAGTACCACTGACGACACCCGCGAAATCCGTCGCGTTGCCAACAACTGCCGCTGCATTCGCCTGGGCCGTAATCGAGGGCGCACCCGTTTGCAACAGATTACTGTAGACCGCAACGCAATCAGCTGAAGTGGTGACATTGCTGGTGCCGCCGCTGTTATCGTTAGTGCCGTATGGGTAGCCCGATGCGTTGGTTCGCAGACTGCCATACTCGGTGATCGCCGTATCTTTTGCGGGCTGCCCTTCCGCTACCCACTGGGCATGGTACAACGAGGTACCCGACTGCAGACTACCCTCAACGCCATTCACCACCGAAGCATGGGCTTCAGTTGTGACATCCATAAACCTCGGTAACGCAGTGGCCGCCATAATACCTAACAGGACAATAACCACGACCAGTTCGATGATGGTAAAACCTGACTGTTGTTTCTTCATGTTTGATTCTCCTCAATACCAGATACCACCGAAGGCATCCGTGCTTAGATAAGTCTAGACAATGATTCAGAATTAGCAGGAAATCGCGCCAGAAAAATACAGCGGGGTATGTTTCTTTGTTAATGCCGGACCGAAGCCGCTGACGACAAGTCCCACAACGGCAGAAAGACCCCCAGCGCCAGTACCAGCACCATCGCGCCGATGGCAATAATCAGAATGGGCTCAATCGCATCTGCCAGACCCTTCAGCGCATAGTCCACTTCGCTTTCATAGAAATCCGCAGCCTGCGAGAGCATCTCATCAACCCCACCGGTCTCTTCACCCACACTGATCATCTGTAAGACAAGAGATGTGAACAGCCCGGTACCGATCGCCGCAGAAAGAAAGCTCTCACCTCTTTCAATGCTGCCACGCATGTTCCGGATATGACTGGCCATATACTCATTGCCAAGGGCATAGCTGACCACGTTGAGACCCTGCACGATTGGCACCCCCGACTTCAGCATCATGGCAAAGGAACGACAGAAACGTCCCAGATGGATGCGTTCAAATAACTTGCCGATAATGGGAAGACGCAGCTTCCAGCGGTCCCAGTGCATCCGCCCGCCTGGGGTTCGGGTCCAGCGGTGAAAGCCGTACCAGCCACACACGCCTGCCACCAGAATGGCAGGCCAGAAGGTCACCGTAAAATCTGAAATTGCCAGCAGGGCTCTGGTTTGCCAGGGCAGATTAGCGCCCAGTTGCTCGAAAACGCCGGCAAAGGCCGGAATAACAAACAGATTGATAATCCCCAGCCCGACCGCCATTGCTATGATCACAAACGACGGGAAGCGGGTGGCAGATTTGACCCG
>JAGRIO010000138.1 GCA_020443225.1 Pseudomonadales bacterium | reverse complement strand
TGCCGGGGTTTTTTCGGTTGTCTGCCCCATCACCAGCGAGGCACCGGCGGCCATCTCATCGGCAGCCGCTACCAGCGTCACCATCAACTCACGACCATAGATATCGGTCTTGCCAATGTAGTCTTCCAGTGCAGTCATACCGGCGACACCAATCGCGAGCCCAAGAGAGCCGTTGCGCCAGGCCCGGCCGATACTGTCATTGATAATCACAGCAACATGAATGCCCAGCCGTTCACTGATCGCTGCCCGCACCCGTTCCGCACTGGCATCGGGGTCCACGGGCAGCAACAGGCAGGTGTGATCATCGTCATCACCCTCATGAGATATATTCGACTGATCGATACCTGCATTTGCCTGCACGAAACCGAGTTTCTGCTCGACGATCAGTACGCCAGCGCGCTTACGGACTACTTCATTGGATTCGTCCAGAATTGCCTGAACCTTGCGCGGGTCTTTATCTACTTCCAGCGCCAGGGCCTGTGCAGTTTCCGACGGCGTCACTGTCCTCAGATCGAGATAGCGATTTTCAGCCTTGGACACAATTTTCTGAGCCAGTACCAGCACGTCATCCTGCTGCAGGGTCTCACCCATGGAAGCCAGACCCTGGAGAATAAGGTCAGCCAGGTCATCGCCCGGTTCGACCATGGGAATATTCTCAATCCCGGAGAAGGTGAGCTTCATCACTTAGCCTTCGGCGGGTTCACCGGTGATAACAATGCCCGCACCGTTAATCTTGTGGTGCCGGTTAATCGAGATCAGTACCGATGTCAGGGCTTCCGCTGCCGCGGAGTTTGCCAGCGGGCCAGCATGCCAGCCGCGCAGGCCCAGCGCTTCGATCAGCTTGATGACCGCGTCACGGGCAGCGCGCTTGTCGCCGGTAACCAACACATCACAGGCTATCGCATGGTCTTCCTGCAGATGCATGGCACCTACATTCTGGAAGGCGGATACCACCTGCACCGCCTCACCCAGAAAGTTCTGCGCCATCACGGCAGCTGAACCGCCTTCCGGCAATTGCACCGTGCCAACCTTAGGGGGCATCAGCGGTACAGTCACATCGATAAGAATCTTACCCTGCAAACCGTCTTTAACCGTTTCCAGCGTGCTGATCTGGTGTGCAAAGGGGACGGTCAGTACGACCAGATCCGCCTGAGTAGCCGCATCCAGATTCTCATGTCCGGTGACATTCAGATCAGGGAACTCTTCCAGCAAAGCCGCCGCGGCCGCCTCGCCTTTCTCCAGCGTCCTGGAACCGATCAGGATTCGGTAGCCGGCCCGGGACCATTGCCGGGCCAGACCGCCGCCCAGATCACCCGTCCCGCCAAGAATGGCAATCGATTTAATCTCATCAGACACATCATCAGACATAGTTGTTGCTCGCGAAGTGAAAAAATAGCGTGTGATTATTCCTCAATCACCCCACCCAAACAACCACAGCAACAATGCGGTCTTGGGACGTCTCTGGCGGACCCGTGTCAGATATCGGTGAGGCTAATTGCTGCATTGCCAGTCCAGTTCATTCTGGACCAGGGTAATGCATTGCGAGGCATGGAGCATGACAGGTCCCAGGGACAGGGGCCGGGCCCCGATTCGCAGCAGGGACTTGATGGCTTTACGCTGCATAGGAATGTGGTCTGACAGCAGATACACGTCATCCACGCTCAGACGGGTTTCCCGCACCGGTATACCGCCGGGCTCCAGCAGATAGACAGGTGCTGTCTGCAGCCGGTCGCGGACCAGATGTTCGAAGGAAATAGCCTGCACCGTTATACCGGGTTCAGCCGTCCGTGACTCTTCCTTGCGAAGCTGAAGACCAGCCCGCAATCCCCGCACCACCAGTTGCAGCAGAGCAGCTTCGGTCGTGCCGCCGATATGTCCCAGGGTTGCACCATCGAGAGTGACAGCGCGGGAAAAATCAGCAGAATTCTCCAGCACCAGTGTCAGACGGGTATCATCCCGGTGTCCCTTGGAAATCAGCAATGCATTCAGAATACAGTGGGCGAGGTATTCACCGTGTGATTCATCACCGATGGATGCCGCCAGTCGTTGTGGATCCGTGCTGGCGGCGTGGGCCCTGAGGATAAATTCCGGCACTAAAGTGCCTCGTAAAACGCTTTTACCAGATTGGCGCTGCGCATATCACCCACCAGTCCCTGGTGCATCTTGTTCATCACAAAGGACACGGTTGCCCTGGCATCCTGATCCACCAGAATGACTGATCCACCCCAACCGCCCCAGTAACAGGTATTCGCATTGGGTGACAGCGGGGCTGCAGGATTGTTCAACCCAAACCCCAGTCCGAAAGATGCAGGCACACCCAATACCAGGTCCGTTCCGCTGATACGGCTCTGCATAACGGCAGCGGCTGTCTCGGGTGACATAAGGCGAACACCGAAAGCTTCGCCCCCACAGGCCAGTGGTGCCTGCAGGCGAGCGACAGAGCGGGCATTACCGTGACCATTGGCAGCAGGAATCTCCGCTTTACGCCAGGCCTCTGTGCGGGATTCCAGCGCGCCGGCAGCAGGATTGGCAAAGGTACGATTGGCAATAGACTGAGGATCACCAGGCACCGCAAGTCTGGCATTGCCACCACCTGGTGGAATCAGATTACCTATACGGTGAAACTCTGAAGCCGGCACGCCGATGAAGAAGTCTGCCTGCAGGGGTGCTGCAATCTCGTCCTGAAAAAATTGTCCAATGGACTTGCCACTGATTCTTCTTACCACTTCACCGATCAGATAACCCTGAGTCAGTGCATGGTAGCCCGTGGCAGATCCCGGCTCCCACCAGGGCTTCTGAGCAGCCAGCAGGCCACAGATCTTGTCCCAGTCATACAGGTCTGCGGTTTCAGTGGGCTCATCAATACCCGAAAGGCCGGCCGCATGATTCATCAGATGCCAGACCGGTACATCTGCTTTGCCATTAGCAGCAAACTCAGGCCAGTAGCTGGCGACAGGCGCATCGAAGTCAAGCTGACCCCGGTCAGCCAGCACCAGTGCACACAGAAAAGACATGGTCTTGGTGGTACTGTAAACATTGACGATGGTATTTTCCTGCCAGGGTTGGGTTTTCTCTTCATCCAGATGCCCGCCCCACAGGTCCACCACCATCTCACCATTGACCGTAGCAGCAAATGACACACCAAGATCGGCGCCACTTTCCAGACTGTCTGCCAGTACCGTCCTGATAGCTGCAAATTTTTCGTCGCAATAACCCTGAATATCCGTCGTCATGAATGTTTCCTGTCGCTGATCCTGAATGTGAAGTGGCTAATCAAACCATCGCATACAGGCACGAGGCAACCGCTGATTATGACTTTTCTGCCAGTGGAACCAATGAGGGCAACCCGTGCCCTTTTTTTGGGGACAACAGGACTGATACCGGCCTGCAAACCGTCTTCGGGTAAGCGCGCGCTCACCGGAGCTGCATCAATCCGGTGCCTGTGGATAGTTTTCCACAATATCTGTGGATAACTCTGGTGATAACTCTGCCACGCAGTACCAGAGCGGCCATAAATTCAGTCTTTTGGCGATTGTTCACTTTTTGTACAGCAACGCATTCTTATTTAATTTCAGTTACTTACAGGCGTTTTCAGCGTAATTCCGGGCTTTTTTGGTTGAATCGCGCTGCAGGGCACGAAAATAGCGGTTATGTGCATAACTGACCTGCTGACTGGCATTTCAGCCTGTAAATCACAGGACAAACAAGCCTGCTGAAGTGGTTTTATCTACATCTGACCCCTTCAGCTGCGCAGGATTACACTGGAAATAGCAGCATATTCCAGTCCTGCATTAATGTTTGCCTGCATATCTCCAAATCGTCACCGGAACAAAGTACTGCACAGGTGCTCCGAACGCTTCCGTCAACGATAAAAAGACAAAAATCTGGCAATGGGATCATCATAACCTCAGAGCAGGTAACGCTGGTTTTCCGCCATAAAACCCCTGTAACTGCATGGGTAAAGACCCGACCCCCCGGGGTTTCAAGAACTGACCCGCCCGCCAGCACCAGAAAACATCTCCGTACGGCTTTTCTGGTCTGTTCAGCAAGGTTTTGGTAACTTGGGCGAAACTCACTAGAACAGGTGCGGCAATGGGGGCGATTGGCAATTTTTTCAGTGATCTGAAGGTCCTGATCGGGGCAGCAACAACCAAACCACCACAAGACAATGATCCCGGTTCTCTGGGACTGATTGCGCAACAGAATGCGGTCTCAGCCCCTAACGACATCGCCCTGCTATGCGAGGAAGAAATTCTCACCTGGCAGGAACTCAACGTCCGGGTCAACCGGGTCGCTCACAGCCTGAAGGCGCTGGGCGTCAGTCGGGGTGATTGTGTCAGCCTGTTTATGCAGAACAGAATAGAGTTTGTGGTGTGCCTGCTGGGCATCAACAAGCTGGGCGCAATCGCCGGCCTGATCAATACCAATCTCACCCATAAACCTCTGGTTCACTGCATCAACCTGATTGAATCGAAGAAATGCATATTCGGCGAGGAACTGACAGAGTCAGTCAGTCAGGTTCTGGATGAGCTGAACCTGACCCGCGGCGAAGATTACCTGTGGGTGCGGGACAAGTCAGCGAACGCTGCCCCTGACTGGGCCATCCTGCTGGACTCTGAAAACGCCGCCACCGAAGCCAGTGACCCGCCTGAAACAGCGCAGATTACTCTGGGCGAACTGGGATATTATATTTTTACTTCAGGCACCACAGGCCTGCCCAAGGCAGCACGGGTATCCTACAAACGATCACTGCCGACAGGAAAGCTGTCAGGCTCTGCGCTGCTGCGTATTACCAAGGCAGACCGCATGTACAACTGCCTGCCGCTGTACCACGGCACGGGCCTGATGGTTGGTCTGATGGCTGCCTTTCAGACCGGTGCGTCAACGGTGATACGCCGCCGCTTATCTGTCAGTGCCTTCTGGGATGACATCAGAAAGTACCAGTGCACTTCATTCGTCTACATTGGTGAGTTCATCCGCTACCTGATGAGCCGGCCGGCACAGGACAATGACCACCAGAACCCGGTACGGGCCATTGTCGGCAACGGCCTGCGCCCGGACATCTGGATGGAATTCAAAAATCGCTTTGACATCGAGCGCATCGGTGAATTCTATGGCGCCAGTGAGGGTAACGGCGGTTTCGCCAATGTACTCAACAAGCCCTGCACCGTGGGTATGGGGGTTGCGCCAGTAAAGATCGTGGCCTACGACGTTGCCAACGATGAAATTATTCGCGACGCTAACGGTCGCTGTATTGTGGTGGAAGAAGGCGAACCCGGATTACTGCTGATTCAGGTGACCGAAAAATCAAAATTCGAAGGCTACACCAACGCCAAAGCCAGCGAAGACAAACTGATAAGCAACGTCATCGAGGACGGTGATCTGTACTTCAACAGCGGTGACCTGATGAAGACAGTGAAAGTAGGCTTTGCCTTCGGGCAGAAGCACTACCAGTTCGTTGACAGGATCGGTGACACATTCCGCTGGAAGTCTGAAAATGTTTCCACCAACGAAGTCGCTGAGATCATCAACAGTTTTGACGATATTATTTTTACCAATGTTTATGGCGTGGAGATCCCGGGAGCTGATGGCAAGGCCGGTATGGCGGCGGTCGTCCTGCGCGAGGGCGTGTCACTGGCTGAACTCGACCTGCAGGCACTGACAGAGCATATCGCAGTGAATCTGCCTGCCTATGCGCGGCCACTGTTCCTGCGAATTCTGAAGGAACTACCCACGACCACCACCCACAAGCTGCAGAAGAATGAGCTGCGGGATCAGGCCTATCATCTGGCATCTGTCAGTGACGATCTGCTGGTCCTGAAGCCTGGCGCACCCGCCTATGTCAGGCTTGATACTGACTTTTACGATCAGATTATGGCGCGGAGTGTTGCTTTCTGATGAGTACAGAGATATCCAGAGGACGCCCGACGTCTCATACCTATTTTTCCCAGCGGCTAAAACTCCACTATCTCGACTGGGGAAATGAAGGAAAACCCCATGTGCTGCTGGTTCATGGTGTGCAGGACCATTGCCACAGCTGGGACTGGGTTGCTCAGGCTTTGTGGGAAGACTATCACCTGGTCGTACCGGATCTGCGCGGCCATGGGGACTCAGCCTGGAGTATTGGCAGCTCCTACAACAGCCTGGACTATGTCTATGATCTGGCGCAGCTCATTGATCAGGAAAATCTGGACCCGGTGAATATCGTTTCCCATTCCATGGGTGGCAATATCGCCTGCCTGCTGGCAGGTATTTACCCCGAAAAAGTCGCCAGCCTCATCTCACTGGAAGGGGTGGGCGGCATTCCCATGTGGTACCGCGAAGAAGGCCATCCGCAGGAAAGACTGCGTAAATGGATCGACAACCTGCGAACCATGGCTGGCAGAACCCCCAGACGCTATGACAGTATGGCTGACGCCTTTCAGCGCATGCAGAAGTCTAACCCCCATCTTAATGAAGATCAGGCGCGACATCTGACTATCCATGGCAGCAATCGCAATGAGGATGGCAGCTTTACCTGGAAGTTCGATAACTATACCCACACCCGCAATCCTTACGGCATCAGCTGGGAAGATATGATCATGCTGTGGGAGAAAATCGATTGCCCGACGCTGATGATCAATGCCAGACAGGGTTATCCGCGCCGGACCGGACAGGATGGTACGCTGAAGCACTTCCGCTACGGCGAGATGGTTGAGATTGATCAGGCAGGACACTGGGTTCACCATGATCAGTTTGATCAGGTGATGGCACATATCAGTGATTTTCTCGGCAAGCACGCCCGCTGATCTTTCCAGCTACCGAGATTTTCAGGTGCTGCGGGCCTTAACTGACGACTGTACTCAGTCCTGAGACAATACAGTCGTCAGTCTGCCGATAATTATTCCGGCTTTCTGAAACGCAGCACACTGCGGTCAGTTTTCCAGCGCAGCTGCTCGTCAAACACTGATTTATCCAGGGAATCTGCCGGATTACGCAGGGCATCCGAGCGCGCCTCAAGCACAAAGCCTGCAGCTTGCAGGTCCCTGATGATAATAGCCGGGTCAATCCGGTGCAGGGTTTTTCCTACAACCGCCGGGTCAGATCCTGACTCAGCATTATGATCGACCACTCCCAGCACCGCACCGGGCGCCAGAACCTGATACAAACCCTTCAGGAAGCGATCGCGGTCGATTTGCGGCCAGTCATTTTCAGGATCGCTGACATAGATGTCGTGCATACCCAGGACAAAAATCGCCGCATCGTACTGGTCCGACATATCCATGATGGCTTCCGGTGCCGCCATAAGCCGGTCAACATTGGCCAGCCTGTCGCCGGCCAGTCGCTCATCAACCTGTTTGCCGACAAAATTTTCCCAACCCTTATTGTTGTAAAGTGTCACAAAGCCATCTTCGCCAACGGCAGAACTGAGAATTTCAGTGTAGTAACCGCCGCCACCAAATACGTCGAGGACGGACATTCCAGGTTCTATTTCGAAGAACGACAGGACTTCGGCAGGCTTTCTGCCTGCATCCAGCGCCCGGTCGGCGGCTGGTCTGGATTCATTGGCAACCGCTGTGACGATCAGGTCACTGGCACTGGCCAGCGCAGACCATCCCAACGCCAGGCCAAGCGCGATAGCTGACAGTTTCTTATTCATTGCGAGAGTCCTCTGCTGATTTCCGGCACTGTAAGCGAGCATCAGGTTGCCAGCCAGCGGCCCTGCGCCCGAACGAAGGTTTGTTGCGCCAGATTGAGAACAGGTTCACCCCGGCCACAAAAAAGCCCCGCAGCCAAAGGCTGCAGGGCTCTGTATCGGGCAGTTCAGGGCCGGTGACGGCCCCTGGCTCAGAAAATAGCCAGCAATTCCTCAAACGCAACCATCTGCCCACCTTTGGCAGACGAAGGCACCAGAATCGGGGTCTTGATACCAGCGTCAAACCAGGCTTCAACCCCGTCACGAACCATGGTCGGCGTACCAAACAGGGTCGTATCAGCCAGCCATTTGTCGGTCAGAAATTCCGGAACACGCTCTGGCTGGCCTTCAGCAATGACTTTTTCGATCGCCTCCATCTCTTCCACATATCCAGCCTCTTTCCAGTAGTTGCGGTAGTTGGGCAGCATGGCATAAGAGGTCAGGGTCTTACGATTGACGGCCTTAGCGGCTTCGATATCGTCACTGATACAGGTCGGTATCATATCGCCGATAAAGAAGTCGTCGCTGGCTCTCGCGGCGTCAGACACCACCGAAAGGGACTCTGCCATATGGGATCTGGCACCATTGGCGAAGACCATGCCCTGGCCAATCTCTTCCGACAGCGCAATCATTTTCTTGCGTAAGGTGGCCAGCACCAGCGGTGGCAGTTCACCGGCACGAGGTACAGCCCGGAGTTCCTCCACAAAATTTCGCATATCCGTCAGCGGTTTGCCCCCCGAGATCCCGCGCGATTTCAGTGCCGGTGCATGACTGACGCCGATACCAAAGCGGAAGCGACCACCGGACACTTCATGGATGAAAGAGGCTGTCTGGGCAAAATCCACCACCTGACGGAAGTAGATCGGCATGATGCTGGTCCCGAAGGTAATCTCATTCGTGGCCAGCGCCAGGGCCTGACACAGCGCCATGGAATCACCCATACTCGGACCATAGATACCGGAAAATCCGCGTTTTTCAATTTCCTGAGCCAGTTCAATTGTTGCTTTACGACGGCCGGGAACCGCCGCCAGGCTCAGTGCAGGCATTCTTGTCATTACTCTCTCCTCTTTTTATCAATGGCCAAATCGCCAACCATGCATTGCATCCATGGTACACAATTCATTAGAGTCTCACACCTGAACTATGTCCCCTCTGAAGGGGCCGGATATTTCACCGCTGCGCCGGCGCCAGAACCGGACAGAACAGCAAATACCACTGGAGGAAGCACATCAATGGCGAAAAAAAATTCGGTTGAACTGATCCGTAAAGGGGTACTGGGCATCGGGATTCTGATCACCGTCGCACTGATTACCGTTTACTTTGTCGCGACCAGATCACCGGTGGCAGATGGCGCGCTGGTGGAAGGCACCCATTACACCCGCATTGATTCACCACGCAAGCCGAGGGGTACCAAACCAGAAGTCATGGAGTTCTTCTCTTACGGCTGCGTCCACTGCTTCAATTTTGACCCTGACCTGAAAGACTGGGTAGCCGGACAGAAAGACAGCATTACCTTCATCCAGACGCCAGTGGTTGGTGGCGATTACTGGCGCTTGCTGGGCCAGACCTACTACACCCTGCTGGAAATGAATCTG
>JAGRIO010000137.1 GCA_020443225.1 Pseudomonadales bacterium | reverse complement strand
GATAGGTATCTCGCTTTATGTTCAGCTTCACCTGGAAGAAACCCCGGCCTTCCGGGAATTGCAGGCAATAGAAGCAGGTATGGATAAGCAGGCACTGGCTGACCGGCACGAGGCTGATCAGCTGAGTAGTGGTGACGTTGAGATTCATCAGGGTTCACCGGTAATCGCTGCTATCAGGTCTCACCCCCGGGAGATTGTTCTGGCCGCGGGTGCATTCGTCTGTGTGCAGGTCAGTTTCTATATCATGATCGCGTTTGTTGTTGCCTATGGCAGTAATCCCGCTGGCCTCGGTCTCGACAGAAATATACTGTTAGCTGGCGTGCTGATTGGTTCCATGGTCCAGGTGCCGTTTCAGTTTATGGCTGCGGCGTGGTCCGATACCCATGGCCGGAAAGGTATTTACAGTCTTGGTGCAATCTGTGCGGGCGTCTGGGGGTTTGCCATGTTCCCGTTGATTGATACTGGCAATTTCTGGTTGATCGTACTGGCACTGGCGATCGGGCAGATATTCATTGGCATGATGTACGGGCCGCAGGCTGCCTTTCTGGCAGAGCTTTTCAGTACTAAAGTCCGTTATTCCGGTGCCTCGATGGGTTACCAGTTAGGGGCGATTGTCGGTGGTGCGCTGGCACCCATTATTGCCACAACACTGTGGGCAGAGCTGGGAACGATATATATCTCGGCGTATATTGCGCTGAGTGCTGTAGTCACACTGATTTCAGTTCGGTTGCTGGCCGAAACTTCCGGCCAGAGTCTTGAGCATAAGCCCTGATAACAGGCAAAAAAAAGGGCAGTGAAATCACTGCCCTAACAGGAACGCAGATGCGCGTTTTATGGAACTCAATCAGAACTGATTCATGGTGTTGTCTTTACCACCAGCTTTCAGTGCTGCGTCACCAGAGAAGTACTCTTTGTGATCGTCACCCATGTCTGAACCAGCCATGTTCTGGTGCTTAACACAAGCAATGCTCTGACGAATTTCCTTTCGCTGTACGCCCGCAACATAGGCCAGCATACCTTCTTCACCGAAGTAACCCTTAGCCAGGTTGTCAGTTGACAGAGCGGCGGTGTGGTAAGTAGGCAGCGTAATCAGGTGATGGAAGATGCCTGCTTCACGGGCAGCATCACGCTGGAAGCTCTGGATACGGGCATCAGCTTCGATAGCCAGTTCAGTGCTGTCGTATTCTTCACTCATCAGATTGTCGCGGTTGAAGGCAGAAACGTCTTTGCCTTCCTCGCTCCAGGCGTCGAAAACCTGCTGGCGGAAGTTCAGTGTCCAGTTAAATGATGGGCTGTTGTTGTAAACCAGCTTGGCATTCGGTACTTCAGCACGGATACGGTCAACCATCGCCTTGATCTGGCCAACGTGTGGCTTTTCAGTTTCGATCCACAGCAGGTCAGCACCGTTTTGCAGAGAAGTAACACAATCGAGGATAACGCGATCTTCGCCTGAACCTGGCTTGAACTGAAACAGTCCGGAAGGAAGACGCTTGGGTCGCAGCAGCTTACCATTGGCTTTTACAACAACGTCACCATTGGCGATGTCGTCTGCACTTTCGATGTAGTCGCCATCCAGGAAGCTGTTGTACTTGTCACCCAGGTCGCCGGGTGCATTGGTGACAGCGATTTGCTTGGTCAGGCCAGCACCGAGAGAGTCAGTTCGGGCAACGATCACACCATCAACACCCAGTTCCAGGAAGGCGTAACGGATAGCCCGGATTTTGGAGAGGAAATCTGAATGCGGAACGGTGACTTTGCCATCCTGGTGACCACACTGCTTCTCATCAGAAACCTGGTTTTCAATCTGGATGCAGCAGGCACCAGCTTCGATCATACGCTTGGCCAGCAGGTAGGTGGCTTCTTCGTTACCGAAACCGGCATCGATATCGGCAATGATAGGCACGATATGGGTTTCAAAACCGTCGATTTTGGCCTGGATTTCCTGTTCCGCAGCAGCGTTACCAGCTTCCCGGGCATCGTCCAGTGCGCGGAACAGACCACCCAGTTCGCGGGCATCTGCCTGACGCAGGAAGGTGTAGAGCTCTTCGATCAGTCCGGACACAGAAGTCTTTTCATGCATGGACTGGTCTGGCAGAGGACCAAACTCTGAACGCAGTGCAGCAACCATCCAGCCAGAGAGGTAGAGGTAACGACGCTTGGTGTCACCGTGGTGCTTTTTGATGGCGATCATTTTCTGCTGACCGATAAAACCATGCCAGCAACCCAGAGACTGAGTGTACTGTGATGAGTCGGCGTCATAGGCGGCCATATCTGCGCGCATAATATCGGCAGTGTACCGGGCAATATCAAGACCAGTCTTGAAACGGTTTTGCAGCGCCATGCGAGCGGCTGATTCCGGGTTGATACCGTCCCAGGTATCCTGGCCTTCACAGGCCTTCTGCATTCTCTCGATCTCTTGTTGGTAAGACATGGGCGACCTCTTCCTCTCACTTTGATTTGGTGTTGTTGATACTGGCTGTCTGTTGCGGGCAGCCGGCAACTTAGGGCGGCATTCTATGAGCGGCCTAGGTAGAAGTTAATGGAATATTTGGAAGGTAATAGATTCCTGATATTCACCATTCGTGGTGTCGGGGACAAGCTACCGGTCGACGTTTTTGGGGCGATTTTCGGTACTGGGTGCGACTATACTTTGATAAAACGGCAGGATTTCCCACTTTTGAATCAGTTTACCCCTGAAAATCTGCGGCGGCTGCTGACGGCGGTGCTGCTTTTGCTTGCCGGATTGTTTGGCGGTTTTGCGGCGGCATCACCGATCGCACCCGGCTTCAGCATGCCCGACCAGGGGGCTGTCGCTCTTGAGGATCAGTTTGAATATTTGTCGGTGGCAGAACCCCTCACGCTCAGTGAAGTTACTGCTCTGCCGTCAGACCAGTGGCGACCTGCCGGGACTGAATTGAATTTTGGCTATACCACGGACCAGTACTGGATTCGGGCGCGGCTGATAAACCAGACTGATGAGGCAGTGCAGCGCCTGCTGGAAATTGCCTACCCTGTGCTCGATTATGTCCAGGTCCATGTTCTGGAGACAGGCGTTGTCGTCGACAGTTATGAAACGGGTGATAAATTTCCCTATGGTCAGCGACCCATGGAGACGGCTGGCTTTGTGATTCCGCTCCGCTTTCCTGCCGGTTCCGTACGGGACATCTATATCGCTGTTCAAAGTTCGAGCGCAGTGCAGATCCCCATTGTCCTGTGGACACCAGAGGCATTCAGCAAGGATGAGTTGCGCAGGAACTTTGTGATCGGTTGTTATATTGGCGCCATGCTGCTGGTGATTTTTCTCAGCTTCCTCATTTTTCTCAGCGTTGGTGAGACCATTTATCTTTATTTCATGGGTCTGGCTCTGTCGATCGGGCTGTTCGAACTGGCCCTGGGCGGGCAGGCATTTCAGTATCTCTGGCCACTCAGCATGGTCTGGAATGACCGCAGTATGATTTATTTTCTGGGCTTGACCGTATTATTTGCCTCCCTGTTCACGCGAGACTTTCTGTCGCTGAAAACCATGAGCGAAACGGATAACCGGGTCAGCATCGGTTTTAACATAGCACTGGGTCTGGCCCTGATACTGGTGACTTTTATGAGCTATACACCGGGCATACTGATGATGATCAGTATGGCCGTGGCTGGTTGCGGATGGGCACTGTATCTGGGGGTAAAACGTTGGTTCGAAGGATATTACCTGGCCCGCTTCTATATCCTCAGCTGGGGCGCATTGTTTCTCGGCGGGATCGGGCTGGCTGCCAGCAAACTCTCCCTGATCGATGCCACCGTTGTCTCGGGTAACCTGCTGAAGATTGGCTCAGCTGTGCTGATCGCGGTGCTGTTTTTTGGACTGAACCAGCGTCTGAAGCAGGAAATGCAGGTGAGGGAAGCAGTGCAGCACAAGATGTTCCGTATGGAAAAACTGGCCCGGGTTTCCAGCGAACGCATTCTCGAGACGGAGCGTCGGGCACGGGAACAGTTAGAGCGTAAGGTCCAGGAAAGAACGCGGGAACTCACCGTACTGAATGAGGAGCTGCAACGCCTCAGTGACACCGACGGACTGACCGGTATCCGGAATCGACGAGCCTTTGATGACAAACTGGAACAGGAATATCTGGAAGCCTGCCAGCGACGTCTGCCATTGTCATTGCTGATGATGGATATCGATCACTTCAAGTCGTTTAACGATACCTGGGGTCATCAGACCGGTGATCAGTGCCTGCGACATGTAGCTGATGTAGTCGGCGGTCTGGTCAGTCGACCCAGAGATATAGTCGCCCGCTACGGGGGTGAAGAATTTGCCATCATTCTGCCTGGCACAGATGCTGCTGGTGCGAGGGTGGTTGCAGAGCGGGTGTGCCGGACTATCAGAGAGACACCCTTGCAGACAGAAGATCAGGAGATACCCATTACTGTCAGCATTGGCGTTGCCAGCGAACTACCGAGGAAACTGGCTGCGCAGCAGAACCTCGTGAAGAAAGCAGATGTGGCGCTGTATGTCAGCAAATCCAATGGCCGCGATCAGGTCACGGTTTCCCGCGAAGATTCCTGATTTCGATGGAAGGCTTCATTGCTGGTCGTTACTGGCGAACCGGCGAACCGGCAAGCCGGGAGAACTGTCTGCGGAACTGACTGGGTGAGGTTCCTGAAAGGCGCCGGAAATGTAGCCGGAAGCTTTCTGTCGAACCAAAGCCGCAAGTCTGAGCGATCTGATCAACACTCAGTGTGGTCATCTCCAGCAGGTCGCGTGCACAACGAATGCGCTCTCTTGTCAGCCAGCTCAGCGGAGAAAAACCTGTTACCTCGCGGAACTTGCGTAGTAGCGTGCGCTCACTAACGTTGTGCAGCCTGGCGATGGAGCTGATCGTGTGGGATGCCTGCAGACTACCCCTTAACTGGTCCAGCAACAGACCAAACCGGTCCCGCTGACCCTCCGGAGCCACAGGTACCGGCACGAACTGAATCTGACCACCTTCACGATGCGCGGGAATGACGAGTCGCCGGGCAATGCGATTGGCGATATCGGCACCATAGTCGCGCCGCACTATGTGCAGACACATATCCAGCCCGGCCGCGCTTCCGGCCGAGGTCAGCAACTGACCTTCATCCACATAGAGGACGTTTTCTTCGACAGTAATGGAAGGATAGTCTGCCTGCAGCCGTTCCAGATGTTGCCAGTGAGTCGTGGCGCGACAGTTATTCAGCAATCCGGCGCGGGCCAGAAGAAATACGCCTGAGCAGATGCTGGCGATTCGTGCGCCGCGCCGATGGGCTTGCTGCAAGGCAGTCGTGAGAGCATGGGTTTCTTCGGCGCTGCCTTCCCGCCAGCCCGGAATGATGATGGTGTCGGCCCTGGTCAGCAGGCTCAGATCGTGGTGGACTGACACCGTCAGGCCACCCAATGCCAGCCTGGGCTGGCGGTCGAATGCTACTGTGAATGTCTCATACAAAGGCTCACCCAGTTCAGGCCTGGGCAGGCAGAAGATTTCTGCCGCACATCCATACTCGAAGGTGCAGAGATTGTTGTAGACCAGAATAGCGACAGTTGGCGGCGTCATGGCGGAATCTTACCGTAACCTGTCATTTACGCCAGTCGAAATGACTGAGAGTCCCCTTTACAGTTATCACTGTTGTCCGACGCAGGAAATCAGATGGAATTTTATGGTGACTCAATCTCAGGAAACTGCCTGAAACTCAGATATACCGCCGATTTACTTGGCATTCCTTATACCTGGTGTGAAACCGACCTTCTGGCAGGTGAAACCCGTACGCCTGCGTTTCTGCGTATGAACCCGGCCGGGCAGGTACCGGTGATGAAACTTGATGATGGTCGGTGCCTTGCGCAATCGAATGCCATTATTACCTATCTGGCTGAAGGCTCCGCGCTGTTTCCGGATGACAGGTACCAGCGGGCGCTGATCAGCCAATGGTTGTACTGGGAACAATACAGCCATGAACCCTATGTGGCAGTGTGTCGCTTTCACATGAAGTATCTCGGCAGGTCTGCATCAGAACGGGAATCCTGGCGGGTAGAAAAGGGGGAAGCCGCACTTGATCTGATGGAGGCCTCGCTGCAGGCGGGCGACTGGCTGGCAGGGGACGAGATGACGCTGGCTGATATATCCCTTTTTGCCTATACCAGTCTTTGTCACGAAGGTGGTTTCAGTCTGAGCAACCGTCGGGCTATCAGTCACTGGGTCGCGCGCTGTCAGAGGCGTCTTGGACTCGGATAAACCGGACTATGTTGCGCTGCTGGGGTAAATGGCGGAACTGCACAAAGTCCGGGAAAATCAGTGACCCGACCGGGCGGAAAAGGTAGCAAAGGTTTCCTTCAGTTTCTCAAAAGCCGCTCTTTGTTCGTCGGAGCTGATCTCCGGGTTGACGATTCGCAGCACCACATACTGATCCCCGTCCTTGCCCAGGCCTTTATTTTTGAGCCGCAGGCGATTTCCTGTCTGACTGCCAGCAGGAATCTTCATCCTCACTCTGCCATCGAGGGTTGGAACTTCCAGTGATTCGCCCAGGGCAGCTTCCCAGGGACTGACGGGTAAGGTGTACTCTACGTGATTGCCATCCAGCCTGAATTGCTGGTGCGGCAGAATATTGATGCGCAGGTACAGGTCACCCTGACGGGTCCCACTCTGCTTGTCACCCTGGCCCTTGAGGCGCAGTTCTTTGCCCTGAGTGATACCGGCGGGAATCTTTACATTGATGGTTTTCTCTCCCTGAGTGGTGCGTAGCCTGAGCTGTCGCTGGCCGCCGTGGCGCGCTTCTTCGAGGGTGATATCCAGATTGTGGTGCAGGTCTGCGGAAGGCTGACTTTGGCCATGGCCGAAGCTGTTGCCAAATCCCCGGGCGCCGAAATCCTGCCCTCTGAAACCGTCGCCGCCGAATCCCTGCCCACCGAAGATGGTATTCAGAATGTCTTCAAATCCTGCACCCGGGCCGAACTGGTGCTGACGGAACTGAAAGCCCTGGTCAGACTGTGCGCCGCCATTGGCCAGGTAATCTTTTAGCTGGTCATACTCTGCACGCTTGTCTTTATCTTTCAGTACCTCATAGGCTTCGCTGACTTCCTGAAAACGGGCCTGAGCATCAGGCTCATTGCTGACATCGGGGTGATATTTGCGCGCAAGCTTTTTGAACGAACGCTTAATCTCGTCCTGGCTGGCATTGGGCTCGATGCCCAGTATTTTATAGTAATCCTTGAAGTCCACGGGTGTTGCCGGATTGTTACACTGCACTGAATATCAGGGAGATCAGCCAGTATTCAAGAGGCAGCCGTAAACTTTGCGGAACAGGGATCCGGATCAGTTTTTCTTCATATACCAGGTCGGTATCAGCGACAGCAGAAAAATCACAGAGATCACCATAAACCCTTCGCGGAATGACATGGTCATGGCCTGCGAATACACCATGCCTGACAAAAAGCCCCAGGTCATTTCGAACTGCATCAAAAACCCGAGATGTTCGCCGAACATGCCATCCTGTAAAGACTGCAGCATCTGCAGTGTTGCAGGTCTGGAGGACTGGGTCGCGGTAAACGCGTGACTGTATTCCGCGGTACGCTGGGCCAGGAAAATCGACAGCAGGTTAACCCCGAAAGCGCCGCCGAGCTGGCGCAGGAAATTAATGGCGCCAGACGCCTGGCTGAGCAGTTCCATCGGCAGGGCGCTCAGCGATGCTGCGTTCAGGGAAGGGAAGATGAAGGCCAGACCAATCCGGCCAATCAGCGCCCAGCCAACCATCCAGGCATAGGGCGTGTTTACATCTACCACGCGCATGACCCAGCTGCTGATCAGGAACAGGATCAGACCCAGCATAATAATAAAACGTGGCTCAAAGCGGTCACTCAGTGCACCGGCCACTGGAAACAGCGCTGCCATTGCGAGTCCGGCTGGCAGCATCAGGAAACCAGAACTGGTAGGGCTGATGTGTTGTAGTGTCTGCAGGAACAGGGGTACCAGATAGGTTGAACCGTAAAGCCCAACCCCCATACTGGCGGTGACGATGGATGCCGCCAGAAATTTTGGGTGCGTGAACAGGCGCAGATTCAGCAGCGGGTGAGTGGTGCGCAGCTCCCACCAGATAAACGCAATACAGGAAAACCAGGCGCTGGCCAGTAGCATGACAATGTAATCAGAAGTCCAGCCTTCGCGCTCACCATCGCTCAGCCCGGTCAGCAGGCTGACCAGAAACACTGACAGCAGAATCACACCGCCCCAGTCAAATGCCGGCGTAGGTGCATTCTTATCCCGGGCTGGCATGAACATCATGGCCAGAGGAATGCTGACCATGGAAAAGGGAATGGCGAGATAAAACACATAGCGCCAGTCATAGTTGTCTATCAGAATGCCGCCCAGGGTCGGGCCCAGTGCCGGTGCGAGTACCACGCCGATACCAAATATTCCCATGGCCATACCGCGGCGGTGAGCAGGAAAAATCTGATAGTTAATCACCATCGACAGGGGACTCATGACCCCGGCTGCTGCGCCCTGCACCAGACGCGAAAATATCAGCACCTCCGGGTTCGGCGCCAGCCCGCCCAGTATCGAACCCACCAGAAACACTGCCATCGATACCGTAAAGGTCAGGCGCATGCCGAAGACCGCGGTACTCCACGCAGCCAGCAGCATAGTCACAGTGCCTGCGGCCAGAAAGGCCGTCGACAGCCACTGAGCCTTGTCCTGGCCGATGCCAAAAGCACCCATGACTTCCGGAATTGCCACGTTAATGATGGTGGCCGTCAGCAGGGTCGCAAAAGAGCCCAGCATCGCTGTGCCCACTGCAAACCAGGTGTAGGCAGGCCCGTAGATCTCGAACATTTCGATCACCGCAGGGGATGCCTGAATGTCAGGAGGTACGCGGCTGCTCATGTTATCTGTCCCTGGTTGCCATGGCTGGTTGTGCTCACCTGTGAATGGCGAGTTCGACCATCATGCCTGGCTTGAGACTGGCCTCCGGGTCTTCAACATTCACTTTGACTTCCAGCCGCTGGGTGACCTTGGTGAAGTTGCCGCTGGGATTGGGGCTGGGCATCAGGGCAAACTGACTGGTGGCTGCATTGCCCACCCGGGCGACGGTACCGGCGAAGTGCTGGTCGGGCCAGGCATCGACGGTGATATCAACCGGGCTGCCTGGTTTGATATGGCGGATCTCAGTCTCTTTTACATTGGCTTTGATCCACTTCTCATCCGGGTTATGGACCATCATGATGCGCTGGCCCGGATACACGTATTCGCCTGCGTGAACGAAAACCTCGTCGATGATCCCGTCAACCGGACTGTTGATTGAGTG
>JAGRIO010000136.1 GCA_020443225.1 Pseudomonadales bacterium | reverse complement strand
CACCTGGGTAACACAGCTGGTCGCAGACATGGCAAACCAGCATGCCCGTGGCCGGATCATTTCAACCCTGGAGGGCGGCTATAACCTGGAATCACTGAGTGCCAGCGCTGCGGCCCATGTGGCAGCCTTGATGGACAGCTGACGCCCCGAAAGCGCCCTCAGGCACTTATGAACTGATTGATATCGACTTCGTCAATCTGTTCTGGCTCGAGGAATTTTTCCGCATATTCCCTGTAAACGCCCGTACTGAGGAACAGTCTGAACAGTTCTCCGTCAAGATGCTGATCCTTCACCATAAAGGACATAATTCTGACGCTTTCACTGAGTTTCTTGGCAGGTTTATAGGGTCTGTCGCAGGCAGTCAGTGCCTCGAACACATCGGCAATCGCCATGATTCTGGCTGGCATTGACATATCACCTGCTTTCAGTTGCTTCGGATAACCTGTGCCATCCATCTTCTCGTGATGGCCACCGGCAATTTCCGGCACACGTTTCAGGTTTTCCGGGAATGGCAGGTTTTCCAGCATAACAATAGTCTGAACGATATGATCATTGATCTTGAAACGTTCTTCTTCTGTCAGCGTACCCCGCGCAATGCTGAGATTATAGACTTCGCCAAGATTGTACTTGTGTTCAGGTACGACTACCTTGAATCCGTAGGGGTTGTCAGGATCGGCAGAGTGAATGACATTGTCGTGACTGATGATATGTTCCGGTTTGTCCGCCAGCAGCTTCTCGCGCACAGGCAACGGCTGCGCCGGTTGCAGCTCTTTCCGTTTGAGCTCTTCCTGCGCAAGCCCCAGGCGATCATCAAGGGTTCGGGTCCATTCGATATCGGCAATCTGCTTCAGCCGCTGAATACGGCTTTCTTCCATAAACTCTCCGCCCAGATTGCACTCTGCAACGAAGGTAAAATCATCATCCAGTGCTGCCAGACGCTCATCCAGCGCCCGCTTAAGCACCACAGGATCACCCGTACCAGCCAGTAGCTGCTGCTGATATTCAATCACCGCGTCGCGCTTGATCACTTCAAAGCGGGTTCGGATTTCATGGATGCGATCATGAATGGTCTGCAGTTTGGTCGCTTTATCAACGACGTACTCCGGTGTCGTGACTTTGCCACAATCATGCAACCAGGAGGCAATGTGCAATTCGTACCATTCTTCATCTGTCAGTTCAAAATCCTTAAAAGGTTCCAGCGTGGACTGACAGGCTGCACGGGTCAGCATCTGGGTCAGTTCCGGCACCCGCTGGCAATGTCCGCCGGTATAAGGAGATTTCGCGTCGACCGCGCTTGCCATCAGTTCGATGAACGAATCCAGCAGGTTCTTCTGTGACTCAAGCAGATTCTGGTTTTCAAGGGCGACTGCCGCCTGCGAAGCCAGTGCTTCGATCAGGGGCTCGATTTCCTTTGAAAAGGTTGTGACCTCGCCCGTGGCGGGATCGATAGAATTAATCAGCTGCAGGACCCCGATGACATTCGCCTGATTATTCTTGAGCGGAATAGTCAGAAAGGAGCGGGAACGGTAGCCAGTACCTTCGTCAAACTTTTTGGTGCCGGAAAAATCAAACTCCGTTGAGTCGTAGGCATCCCTGATATTGACCGATTGTCCGGTCAGTGCGACGTAGGTGACAATATTCTTGTGGTTGGGCAGACCTTCTGCATCAAACATCGACACAGGTGGCAGACTGATCTCACTACCGGTTGTACCACCCTGGGCAATACCCAGTGAATCAGTTCGGACAATGGTAAACTCCAGCCTGTTGTCACGGGTTTTTATATAAAGTGTACCGGCATCCGCTCCCGCAATATCCTTCGCCTCTAACAGAATAGTTTCCATCAAGCGTTCGGTATCTTTCTCAGCCGACAAGGATATCCCTATGTCGATCAGCCGTTTGAAAGACGCTTGTTCTGCTGACATCGTTGTTCTCCTGACTGCATCCCCATCAATCAGAGCATGACGACAGAGCGGTTTCTGCTCCCCCGCCAGTCTGAACGGCAATCATACTACCACATCATTTTCGCTCGCCGACGGGCTTTTTTGACCTGCAATCGCATGCGGTAGCACAGAAGCGACAAACAGAACCGGATTACCTACTTTTTGTTGGGCCTGATAAGACATTCCTGTGTGGTGGATGCCACCAGCCGGCCTTCTTCAGTATAAAAAGCACCACGAACATAACCTCTCGCATCTGCCGCCCACGGACTGACATTTTCGTAGAGATGCCACTGTCTGAAGTCAATATCATGGTGGAACCAGATAGAATGATCGAGACTGGCGCCGTGCACAGAACCCCAGCCACCGGTCACATGCGGTCGCATGGTAGTGCCCATAAAGCCCATATCTGATGCAAACGCCAGCAAAGCCCTTTGCATCACCTGATCCTCTCCAGTGTCACCCAGCGCCTTAATCCAGACGTGCTGGTACGGTGGATGAACCTTCTGCTCAAACGGGTCGCTCCACTCGATGTGACGCATTTCAACAGGCCAGTCCGGTGTTCGGCGAACTTGTGCGAGTTCCGGACGCTGTTTATGGATCGCCTCCCAGCGAGCTCTGTCACTGGGGATGCCCTCTGGCGGGCTGACAATGGGCATATCGGTCTGGTGCTCGAAACCGCTCTCACGCACCTGAAAAGAGACCGCCATATTAAATATGGCCTTGCCATGCTGAATGGCCACAACTCTTCTCGTGGTAAAACTCTTACCGTCTCGAATGCGATCAACCTCAAACAGAATGGGGACTTCCGAGTCACCAGCTCGCAAAAAATAGCTATGAAGTGAGTGCGGCATCCGGTCTGCTTCGACCGTTTGCGAGGCCGCCATCAGAGCCTGACCGAGTACCTGACCACCGAATACAAATCCGCCGCCCAGGGTTCTGCCCCGGAACATATTTTTTTCAATTTGCTCCAGCCTCAGCAGGTCTATCAACTGGTCAATGCCAAATCCGCTCATGCTCGCCTCTCTGTGCTCAAAAGGCCGCCATCATAAAAGCTTTTTCTCGGCCTGTCATACCACAGCGAATCTGATAAGCTCCGGCAAAACACCCGATGACGGACTGCGAAGAGAACCATGGCGACAAAAATCCCCTTCACTTACCAATATGATTTTGAGTACGCAACCCTGGAGGAAATCACCCCGATGATTCGCCGGGTGACTGCAAGGAACCCGAGCGGATTTACGTTTCGCGGAACCGGTACCTACATCATCGGCCGTGGCGACAGTGTTGCGGTCATCGATCCGGGCCCAATGATTGACGAGCACATTGAGGCGCTGAAGATCGCGCTGGCAGGAGAAACTGTCACTCACATTCTCATTACCCATACCCACTTTGATCACTCACCCGCAGCAGAACCTCTGAAGCATCACTGGGGGGCCAAAACTTACGGCTATGGGCCTCATGGTGCTGGTAAGTCAGCAGAGGGTGTGGAAGTTGAGGAAGGCGGCGACATGGATTTCGTGCCGGACGTCACCGTAGGTCACGGCGATATCATTACGGGTAACGGCTGGACAGTAGAATGCGTCTATACACCGGGCCATACATCCAATCACCTGTGTTTCGCGCTGCAGGAAGAGAAAGCCCTGTTCACCGGCGATCACGTCATGGGCTGGTCTACCAGTGTCATCTCACCCCCGGACGGCGACATGACGCAATATATGCAAAGTCTGGCGTTGCTGCTGGAACGGGATGACGAAGTCTACTGGCCAACTCACGGCACCTGCATCCGGGATGTCAAAACCTATGTGCAACGCTTTATCGACCACCGACTGGAACGAGAGGCCCAGATTCTGGCCTGCGTAAATGAGGGATATGAGCGGATCAGCGACATGGTGCCGGTAATGTATACCGAAACAGATAAAAGCCTCTACCCGGCTGCAGCCCGTTCCGTCATGGCGGCCATGGTCAGACTGGTAGATACCGGGCAGGTCAAGTGTAGTGAGGCGTCTGTGTCGCTCGACGCCCACTATACCCCGGCAGGTTAATCTTTCGCTGAGACAGCCACACCTACAGTGAGCTGCTCAAACCAGTCAAGGAAGCGCTTCACATCATCGCCCCTGAATATCCGGCCATGCTGAGGCGCCATCATTTCCACGTCCAGCTGGCGAACCCGCTTGATCCAGTCGTTCTTGGCAGCGTTGGAAGGCATCCAGCGCTGGTGGAAGGTACGCATATATTCCACATGCTGGTCAAAATTCTCGACAAACATGCCAGGATTTCCCGGTTCCAGTGCAGCCCCCACATCACCGCTCATGAGAATTTTGCTACGCGGATCGTAGACATGATAATTCCCTGACGAGTGCAGGTAATGGGCCGGAATGAACTGCAGTTCCACGTTGCCCAGATGACAGCGGGCGCCTTCATCGGGAATGGCGACATAGTCAATATTGTTCATTCCAAAGTGGCGGATGAAGCTCTCCCATAACCACGGGGCGTGAAGCCGGGCAGTTGGCAAAGCCTGATCCCACAGGCCGAGGGAAGAAATGATGTCCGGATCCTGATGAGAGGCAAACAAATCGGTAATCTGTTCAACCCGCGCGTGATGCAGAATAGCACCGAGCATCGGGGCAAATATCTCTATCCCGCCGGGATCCATCAATAAGGCTCTTTCTCCGGAAATCACCATATACTGATTGGTATCGATGATGCCGTCCGGCTTACCGGGATCACGTCCAAACACCAGCCACTGATGGGAATCGTCATTCAGCTTGGTTACTTGCATGGGCAGTTCTCTCCATTGTCCCTGCCTGATTTCAGGCGGCTACTTCCTTGACGGACAGACTGTTCAGTCGTTTCCGGCTATGAGTAATCATTTCTTTGATCTGACTGGCGGCGTTATCAAGATTGTCTGCGACAACGGTAAGGTTGGTTCTGAATTCCGCAGCACGGGAGGCCTCTATGCGGCACACAGCGGCGATAGCACTGGCTGCCCGCATACCATCGTCCAGGTTTTCCAGCAGATCAGACAGCGAACGATTGCGGGTTCTGAAATTCTGATTCAGGTCTTCAATGTGCCGTCGCAATTGCGCTATCGCCGTATCCAGAGAGGCCAGATGTCTGGCATCAGATGCCTGAGCGTAAATTTCCGAGAAGCGGCGCATGGCATCTCTGGCCCGGATTTCCTCCACTGCCAGGCGCGATACTTCCAGTGCTTCGACGTTAATCTTGGTAACACCACTGGTTGTTGCACTGGCAATTTCATCGATGAAGCCGGTGATGGGCTGAAAACCACGGGCTTTCTCCCCGGCCTGAGCCGCGATGAACATAGCGTTTTTTGAGGCCAGGGTGACTTCCCAGGCGATATGCATAACAGAACTCAGATCAGCAGCAATCCCTGCCACTGCGACCATCGCGTCCTGTTTGTGAGCCGAATAAGACATCCGTGCACCAGCCTCCTTTCAATCCTGTTGGCGTTATCAATGCAGATAAAACTAAGCATAGACGCTATTCAGGAATTGTGGAGGTGGTGCAAAAATAATCAGCTGGCGGTGGTTATCAGGTTCCAGAGGTTATCCGCGCCACCAGCAACCACCAGTTTGCCTATCTCGGCTTCCCAGTGGGCTTCGCGCTGGTACTCATCCCGCCAGCACCAGAGTCGTCTGGTTCGGAGATTGAGGCTGTGCTCCATGGTATAGCCCATGGCACCGTGGACCTGATGGGCAATGTCAGTGACCAGGCTGACAGCTTCACCAATCCGCGCTTTGGCAACCGCCAGATCAAGTGCACTGAGCGCCTCAGGCGAGGTCATCAGCGCGTCCGCAGCACGCTGACAGGCTGCGACTTCACAGGCCAGCGTGGCCAGTTGGTGCTGGATGGCCTGGAACCCGGAAATGGCCTTACCGAACTGGGTGCGCTCCATAGCGTACTGGACACTGAGATTCAGCACCGAAGTCAGGGCGCCGGTCATTTGCACGGCTCTGGCGGCGGCGCCCATGTTCATGCACAGCGTCAGCGGGTCAACCGGCATGGCCGATACCGCTTCCGCAGCCAGGACCGTATCAACTGTAATGTCGGAACGCGGCTCACCTGCCATATTGTGGCGGGTAGTCGCCGTAATGTCGGTCGGATTCAGACGACACAGCGCCGGCTGCCCGCCAGCCACTGGCACCAGTAAGACCTGAGCCCAGGGTAGAAAGGCCACCTCACTGGCATAACCGGTCAGTCTGAAACCCTGCCCTTCCTGCTTCAGGCTGAAATCGCCCGTCGCCAGAGTCAGTGGGCCCATGGGTACCTGTTCACCCGCCAGAGCAAGGAGATGGGCGGCGATCAGGGTTTCTGCCAGGGGTAAGGGTGCCGCGAAGCCGGCTGCTTCCCGTAACACCAGCAGAGAATCTGCATAGTCACCACCAATACCGCCATTGGCTTCGGGGATCCCTGCCAGTGTCAGGCCATTATCTTCGAGATTCTGCCACAACCCAGCTGCCCAGTTTCCCGCTTCGGCAGCATCGACAACCTCCTTGCTGCAGTGGTCCCGGAGAATCCGCGAAACGGTTTCCTGAATCATTTGTTGTTGATCGTTCATCAGCATTCTCCTTATCTCAGACCCAGACCACGGGCGATAACTCCCCGCAGAATTTCCCGGGTACCGCCCCGTAACGTAAATGATGGTGCATGCAGAATGCACTCTTCCAGCGTCTGACGAAAACGCAGAGAAGTACGACCCGGCACCAGTTGCCGGATCAGCTCTGGCACCATGCGTTCGTAACTGTTGCCTAATTCTTTTATCAGGGCAGCCTCAGTAACAGGCGTTTTGCCGGACTCCAGCATGGCCGCAACAGAAACGGACATCCGTCGCAGGGTAATCAGATGGGCTGTCAGGCGGCCAATCAGTGCTACCTGAGCTTCAGTCGGGTTATCACCCACTTCTCTTACAAATTCGACCATTACCCGGAAGGCCGACAGGAACCGCTCCGGACCGCTGCGCTCATAGCCCAGTTCGCTGACCACCTGTTCCCAGCCGTTGCCAGGCTCGCCGATCACCATCTCATCCGGCACAAAGACATCATCAAAAAATACCTGATTGAAATCACTTTCCCCGGACAGGTTCTTAATACCCTGGATAGTAATGTTCGGCGACTTCAGGTCGATCATAAACTGGCTCATACCTGCGTGCCGGTTGGCAGATGGTGGCTCAGTACGAACCAGCGTAATCATGAAGTGGTTCTGATGTGCGCCGCTACTCCAGATTTTGGAGCCATTGACCAGCCAGCCACCCTCGACTCTGGTCGCACTGGTACGGATGGAGGCCAGGTCAGAGCCAGAGTCCGGCTCACTCATGCCAATAGAGAAATAACACTCACCCCTTGCGATTCTGGGCAGATAGGTCTGGCGTTGTTGCTCGGTGCCGAACTTGAGCAACTGAGCGCCACTCTGGCGGTCGGCAATCCAGTGAGCGAATACCGGTGCTCCTGCTGCCAGTAATTCCTCTGTCACCACATAACGTTCGAGAAACGAGCGCCCGTGCCCACCGTACTCTTTAGGCCAGGTCATGCCAATCCAGCCTTTTGCACCCAGTTTCTGGCTGAATTCAGCAGAGACACCCGTATTAAAATCAGAATTCCTGAGATAGTCCGGCGGTAATTCCCTTTCAATGAATTCCCGCACCTCGGACCTGAGAGCCTCCGCGTGATCCGGAAGACTCACAGGCTCAAACTGAAGTCCCTGAAACATAGTTAACTGCCTGTATTAACGAAAGCCGTAACCGTAAATAAGTCTTGCGGATAATGCAATGCAACATTACGCCTGCCGCGGGTCACTGTACCCCCCCCCTTCACATGGTTCACCCTGATAACAGCGAAAGACTATTTAGACATGCTCGCAAACGAGAACATTTGGAAGAGATATTAAAAACGCAAAGATTGTTCACGAAGTGAGCAGATTCTTGAGAGATCTTCAGTGACAGAAAATATTGAGATAAATCCTGTCGGCTGTTACTTCAGCATATTCTAAACCTGACCCCTTTGATTTGAGGGAATCTCTAACAATTAGGTTTAGCATCGCGGTTCAGTTCAACATTCACAAGGAAAGAGAAATGTTCAACACCCGCCGCCACTTTGTATTCACCCTGTTACTGACGCTGAGCTGCTACTTAACCATTGCCTCCGGTACGGTTTCAGCGCATCAGGAACCAGACCAGACCAGATCCCGGCACTTGATGGGTGATCGCATGCCAGTAATGAAGATCACGGGTAATTCAGCTAAGAAAGCAGATGCTGAATTCGCCAGTCTGGTCAATGCACCCGCCGTGCATGAGCTGGGCATTCGTGGGCAGAACATCACGATTGCCTTTCTTGATACAGGCATAGCCAATCATCACCATTTGCGCAAGGATTCACAGAATAACAACCGCCTGCTGGCACATTACGATGTAACGACGGGTACACTTAAGACACCAACCGCTGACTCCGACGATAACGGCCACGGGAGTCATATCACCGCCATTGCTGCCAGCAGTGCTGTAAGTAAAAACGGAAACTTCAAGGGTATCGCTCCAGACGCCAGACTGGTCATCGTTAAGGCCTTTGATGAAGCCGGCAGCGCCAGTTATGCAGACATACTGGCGGGGCTCGAGTGGATCTACAACAACATCGCCACCTATCAGATCCGGGTGCTGAATATATCCTTCAGCGGCAGACCCATGAGCTGGTACTGGAATGATCCTGTCAATCGCGCTCTCATGCTTCTGTGGGAAGCGGGTGTTACGGTAGTGGCGTCTGCTGGCAACAATGGTCCGGAACCCCAAACGATTGGCGTACCAGGCAACCTGCCCTATCTGATTACCGTTGGCGCTATGACTGATAACTACACGATCGGTAATCCTGACGATGACAGACTGACCAGTTTCTCTGCCAGCGGTCCGACCCTGGAGGGATTTGTGAAACCCGATCTGATCGCGCCAGGTGGCCATATGGCTGCCATTATGGAAACCGACACAGTGCTGGCTCAACTGCATCCTGAATTTCATCTGGATCACGATTACTACGAGATGTCAGGTACCTCTCAGGCCGCTGCGGTAATTTCAGGTATCGCGGCGCTCATGTTGTCTGCCGACCCGGACCTGAATAACGATGATATCAAGTGCAGACTGAAAGCCAGTGCCCGGTTGGCAGCAGATTCAGAAGGTCATCTGGCCTACAGCGTATTCAATCAGGGGGCCGGGCTGGTGAATGCTCTGGGCGCGGTCCAGAGTACCGACAGGGGCTGCGCCAATACTGGCATGGACATCCGTGCAGATCTGGCCGGCACCAGTCACTACCAGGGTCTGGCCCGAATCAACAACGAAGGTCACTACTATCTGCAGACGGCTGACGGTACAACTCTGGCAGATGGGCGCTGGAATGATGGCGCTGTGCCGGTCGCTGGCATACTCTGGAATGATGGTATCCTGTGGAACGACGGTATCCTGTGGAACGACGGCATCCTCTGGAACGAC
>JAGRIO010000135.1 GCA_020443225.1 Pseudomonadales bacterium | reverse complement strand
ACAAGGACATAACACCAACACCCGGGCGGTGATCTATGTGCGTCTGACTGCGCGCAACCAGCAGGGTGAGCCGGTCGAACTGACCGAGGTCATAGGCGCACGCGGGCAATTTGAAGATGTTTTCGCAACGCTTGATCAACTGAAGGCTGGCATTGACAAGGTCTACCAGCAACTGCTCGATAAGCGCTCCGCTGTATTGCCGGTATCCGGCTATCACGATGTTATTCTCGCCTCTGATCTGGCGGGTATTCTGGCCCATGAAGCCATAGGTCATACAACCGAAGGTGACATTGTCAAAGGCGGATCTGTCGCCGGTGACTACCTTGGCCAGCAGGTCGCCAGTGAGCTGGTCACGCTGGTGGATTTTGCGCACACCTGGCAGGGCGAAACACTACCTGTGCCGGTTTATCTTGATGATGAAGGGGTGCCAGCCGAGGATGCCGTGCTGATCGAGAACGGTATCCTGAAGTCGTTCATGCACAACAAAGAAAGTGCGGCCCATTTCAATATGCCGCTGACCGGTAATGCCCGTGCCTTTAGTTATACCGACGAGCCTCTGGTCAGAATGCGTAACACGGCGATTCTGCCAGGTAAGTCGCGGGTAGAAGACATGATCGCCTCGATTGAAAACGGCTATTTCCTCACCCGGCCCACTAATGGGCAGGCCGACAGCACCAGTGAATTTATGTTCGGGGTACAGATGGGCTATGAGATCAGAAACGGTAAGCTGGGCAGAGCCATCACTGATACAACGATTTCCGGAGTGGCCTTCGACATGCTGAAGGAAGTCAGCATGCTGTCTGATGAAATGGTGTGGTCATGCAGCGGTATGTGCGGCAAGAAACAACCAATGCCTGTGGGTATGGGTGGTCCTGCCGTCAAGACCAAAGTCTACATCGGAGGAGAGTGAGATGACTGAAAAACAGCTGGCTGAAAGGGTACTGGCAGCACTGCAGTCTGCAGGATTCACTAAAGCGGCGGCCCGCGCCAGTTATGCTGAATTACATGAGCTTCAGGCTGAGAATGGCGAACTGAACCTGTTCAGGACCAATTTTGAAACTGATATCACGATGACCGGCATCAGTGAACAGCGCAGAGCGTCAGCTGCTCAGAACAGGATTGATGAAGACTCAGTTCAGCAAGCGGCAGCAGAGTTAAAACTCATG
The DNA here is from genome assembly GCA_020443225.1 of Pseudomonadales bacterium. GTDB lineage: Bacteria > Pseudomonadota > Gammaproteobacteria > Pseudomonadales > Azotimanducaceae > UBA4582. Next base: position 8,279 of record JAGRIO010000135.1, on the reverse strand, counting down.
GCCGAAGGTTCGCAGCCTGATGCGGCTTTTGACATTGCGGAAGCGCAGCCCCCTCAGGCATTCAGCGCTGGTCCTGAAAAGCCAGATCACGACATGATGTATGACCGCCTGATGGCACTTCAGGACTACGTAGCGCAGGCTTACCCGGTGCTGAATCTGCGGTCTGCCGGAGTCAGTTTTGTTCGTCGTCGTGGTGCCTTTCTGAATACCAACGGGGTGAGCTTTGAAACTACCCGTGGTCAGTATCAGGTGAGTATCTCCTTCAGTTCCCGCGAAGGCACCAACACCTCATCAATGATGTATACCGGCTATAGTCGTTTCAGTCTGGATGAGCCAATTGAGCAGGCGATCAACATCGATCTTCTCATGAAGCAGTCGACAGAACAGACAGAGACACGGCACATTCCCGGAAAGTTTGTCGGGGACCTGATTTTTACCCCTGATTGCATAATGGACTTTATGGGATTCCTGACCGGACAAATCGGTGACAGCGCCATGGTTTCGGATACCTCCTTGTATAAGGGTAAGGTAGGTGAACAGGTGGTCAGTGACCTGGTTACACTGGATATCTGCCCGTTGTCGGCTGAGTTGAGTGGAGGCTACTGGACCACGGGTGATGGTTATGCCGCAGAGAACTCCCGTTTGATTGAGGCAGGTGTGCTCAGACACTACCTGCTGGGTCTGTATGGTGCTAACAAAACCGGTCTGCCAAGAGCACCCAATGCCGGCGGATGCTATGTTATGGCGCCCGGTCAGACATCGCTGGATGACATGATCAGCGGCATCAGTGAAGGGATTCTGATGACCCGGTTTTCGGGTGGGCGCCCCAATGACCGGGGTGACGTTTCCGGTATTGCGAAGAACAGCTACTACATCAAAGATGGCAAGGTGCAGTTCCCGATCCGGGAAACTACAATATCAGGCAATATTGTTTCCATGCTGAGCCGGGTCAACGCAGTATCCAGCGAGACCATTAATGATGGCCGTTCAGTCTTACCCTGGGTTCGGACAACCGGTGTGACAGTTTCATGACGAAGGCGATACAACCCTCAATCCCGTTGTCCGGAACAAAGTAACCCGCTGAGGCGCAGTCCTGGCGGGGCCTTGATTTGAGTGTTTTGTGAACAGCTTCTCACTATCAGGGCCACAAGGGTCACAAAATACGGTAAAGATTGACCGCTGTCGTCAGTAATCTGGCAGCGGTTGATTCTACGTATATTTCGTAACATGTTGAAAAATAAAGAATAAAAAATATTCTGCGAGTTGGCACGATGCTTGTTAGTGATTTGTTAAGTTACTGACAAGGTTGAGTAGTCCGTTGAAAGTAGAAGTCACCACATCCGTTAAGCCGCAGGAGCATATTGACCTGTCGCCGTCACTCAGATCGGAAGATTTTGAGCGAATACTTGAAGTCAGCCTGTTCACGGCCTCACGACTCAGTGCCAGGAAAAAACATCTCACCCAACGGGTTATATCCCGCTGTATCGCCATTGCAGATGTGCTTAATCTGAATAATGCGGTTCGTTTGCAACTGGAGCTTGCTGCCAGAGTGCACAGGATCGGTGAGTTATATCTGAACCAGGCTCTGCAGGATAAATGTTTTATCGATATGAACCATGCTGAGTTACGGGCCTATCGCCACTATCCGATTTTCAGTGCGCTACGGGTAGGGGAGGGCGAGGATTGTCCACTGCATAATACCCTGCTATTGCATCGCGAATACTTTGAGGGAGCTGGGTTTCTCGGTCAGGCTTCCGGAACAGCGATTCCGCTGACTGCGAGAATATTGTGTGCAGCCTCAGAGTTCGAAGAACTGGTGCTGTACAAAGCGACTGATGTCAGCAGCGAATTACGGCTGCAGAATCGTTTTCTGGCCAACAATGCCGGTCGCTATGATCCGGATATTCTGGACGCCCTGGTGCTGACGCTGGAGGAGGAGCTGATCACTCACTAAACAGCTCTGTTATCGTGGATAAAAGTCTGGCAGGCATGCGCTGTCCCCAGCCTGGTGACAAAGACCAGGCTGAGTGACAGCTGCTGTCACGATTTTTCGAGCAGGTTTTTCAGCGCATCACAGTTTCTGACCCGCTCTTCTGTCGTAGTACCCAGGAATGAGACCGACAGGGACGTTACGCCGCATTCCCTGTAAACCTGCAGACGGTCGCGAATAAAAGCTTCATCCCCGATCAGGGATGTTGCATCGAGGTAAGTCTGGGGAATCGCTGCTTCAGCCCTTGACTTCTGCCCCGAAAGATACAGATTCTGGATTTCTTCTGCTTCCGCTTCAAATCCATACTTCCTGAACACCTGGTTATAGAAGTTCTTTTCTTTGGCGCCCATGCCACCCACGTAAAGCGCGATACCCGGCCGTGCCATGTCACGATAAGACTCCAGACCCTTGCCGACTGCTACGCTGCCACCAGCGTAGATTTCCAGCGGTGGACGGTGAGGGTCACGTTTGGCGTTCCCGGCCCTAAGGGCATCGCCCCAGACAGCCTCGGCACCTTCTGCCATAAAAAACGCCGGTAGCCAGGCATCGGCAATTTCAGCAGTCATCTCGACGCTCTTCTCCCCCAGAGTTGCGAGGGCGATAGGTATGTCTTCACGGTAAGGGTGATTAATAATCTTGAGTGCCTTGCCGAGGCCGGTACCCTGGTCTGCAGGCAGAGGAATCTGATATTTCCTGCCGTGATGTTCCAGTTTGTCCTCCCGGGCCCAGACCTTACGGCAGATTTCAACAATCTCGCGCATACGGGTGACAGGTGCATCATAAGGCACACCATGAAAACCTTCGATGACCTGTGGGCCGGAAGCCCCCAGTCCCAGCATGCATCTCCCTTCCGACAGAGCGTCAATGCCGGCTGCAGTCATGGCCAGCAGGGTTGGGGTGCGACTGTAAATATTCAGAATACCGGAAGCGATTGTGATCCGTTCGGTCTTTGCTGCGACGTAACCCATGGCACTGACGCCATCAAATGAATAGGCTTCAGGTATCCAGACAACGTCCAGGCCCGCCTTCTCCATCTCGGCAATCTCACGGGTTGCACCGACATAGCCGGATGCGTAGCTCATCATCGTTGATATTTTCATGTAGGTTTTCCTCTGATAGACCGGCTCAGTCTATGTTTCCGGGCCGGTCGCGACAAGCGGTGCGGGAAACCGGGTTAATCTGGATAAATAAAATCCAAGGCTGGCAGCCCGGGCCAGGAAATAGACTTGCAGGCTCAGCCATAAGCCATGGTTACCAAGCAAGGGCGTTAGCAACCACCAGGCAAGCAGGAACATCATGAGCGAGACAATCATCGCATTGCGCATTTCTGTGGTGCGGGTTGCGCCGATAAAGGCGCCATCCAGCAGGTAGCACCAGACTGACAGGGGCGGCGCAAGAACCGCCCAGATGAGATAGTGGTCCGCCGCACGGCGCACTTCATCCACGTTGGTCAGCAGTCCGATTGCGGTCTCGCCCCCAACTGCAAACAGCAGTGATAGCAGCAGGGCAGTACCCAGTCCGGCCTCGCTGGTGTAGCGAAGGACCCGAGTGATTGCCGGACTGTCCCGCGCACCGGTAGCGTTACCCACCAGGCTTTCTGCGGCCAGTGCAAAGCCATCGAGAAAGAATGCCGCGAAGCTGACGAACTGCATCAGAATGGCATTGGCTGCCAGCAGGACATCGCCGGCCTTAGCCCCTTCGTTAGTAAACCAGGCAAACGCGAAAATCAGGCACAGGGTGCGGATCATGATATCCCTGTTTACCACGACGGTGTTCTTCAGTGCTGCAGCGTCCAGCAAAAGCGCGAGACTTACCTGCCAGTGACCTTTTTTCTTCAGCTGAGTGACTACCAGAATCAGGCCCACCAGAATCACTATGGCTTCTGATACTACGGTAGCCGCTGCGGCACCGGCGACGCCCCATTCCAGTATCATCACAAAGACAATATCCAGAATGATGTTCGTGCCATTGAGGATTACCTGCAGTAACAGTAGTTGCCTTGTTTGGCGGGTACCCAGGAGATAACCCATCACCGCCAGATGGGTCAGGCTGAAAGGGGCACCCCATATTCTGATCTGAAAGTAGGTCAGGGCCTGAGCTTCTACTTCCGGGCTGGCATTAATCAGGCTCATAGCCATGCTGCCGAGAAGTGTCTGCGTAGCTAACAACAGAATGGCGACCGACAGTCCCAGGAGTGCTGCACGATAGAATGCTGCTGTCGATTCGGTAAAATTACCTGCCCCTTCGGCCTGGGCGACCAAACCAGTGGTCCCCATGCGCAGAAAGCCAAAACCCCAGTAAAGAAAGCTGAAAATGACGCCGCCGATGGCAATGGCACCTATCAGCTCAGCCTCACCGAGATTACCAATCACAGCGGTATCAACCAGCCCGAGCAACGGTGTTGAAAGGTTGGAGATAATAATTGGCCAGGCAATCTGAAATATCTGGCGGCGGTCAACGGTCAAAACCAGGACTCCGTTACGAAATGGGTCTGTGTCAAAGAGATATCAATGTCAGATTACTTTGATACGGGGCCGTGACTGTAGCTGAAACAACGGTTTCATTGAATACAAAGACGTGACTAATGTAAGCCGATTTTTTACAACCCGCCGAAGGCTACTCATTATAATCACCGAAAAATCAGGACGATGACACGGAGAAATGGTAAATGACTGAAGATGATCAGGTTAAATTTGTACTCAGACTTACCCCCGCGCTGCATAAGAAAATAAAGCGCAGTGCTAAGGCTAACAACACATCCATGAACAAAGAAATCACTAACATCCTGATGGAGGCGTTCAGTCGTTCTACTACGGACAAAATGCTCTCTGATCTGGTCAAGCGCCTGGAAGCCAATAAGGTTATCTGATCTTCCCGTTTGATTCCCTCTCTGGAAGTCTCTGGCACCGATATTGAGACTTCCGTCATTTTTCCCGCTTTCCGTTACTGATCTGTTCTAAGCTCCTTACCTTAACGCTTGCAGGTAAGGGCCGGCATTGTGATAACCGATTTACAGGCTGTTTCCCAGACCCGTCGTGTGCAACTGATACTGCTGCTGGTGTCTGCGCCGGGTTTCTTTGCGGGATTTATTCTGCCTCTTCAGGCGCGGAGTTTGGGTGCCAGCAATCTGGAGATCGGCGGACTGTTCAGCCTGTTTAATCTGATGTTGATACTTCTGCGACCTCTGGCCGGTACCGCCATGGATCGCTTCGGCCGACGACGGTTTCTTATGCTGGCCGTCAGCGTTTTCCTGTTGTCGAATTTCTTTTATGCAACCGCAGGGTCTGTCCCGGCGATCTATGGGGCACGGCTGCTGCATGGTCTTGCGACCGGGTTTATCTTGCTGATCGCTGACGTGCTGGTCAGCGACTGGTATCAACAGACCGATCGTAGTTACGCGCTGGGCAGGAATCTGGAAATGCAAACCCGTGGCAGTATTGCGGGTGCCACTGTCGGTTTTACCTTGTTGGGAATAGTGCCTGATCTGGGCTGGCAGATCGCATTCGCTGCATTTTCACTGGCTGCCGTTGGCGCGCTCTGGCTGGCCATGACGGTCACTGAACCACCAGCTGACGCAACAGGGCAGGCAGACAAGAGTTCCGGTGGTCCCGGTAGTGGGGGACCTGACGCTCTTTTGACGCCAGGATTCAGCGCGATTTGTTTTCTGACCTGTATCACGACGGCAGGCCTTGCAGCTGTTCAGCCTGTCTATGTCATCTGGTTGCAGGAACATTTCAGATGGCCAGTGTCCCTGCTTGCACTGGCCCTGTTGCCCGCTGGGATCGCCTTTGCGCTGTTGCCGTCCCGCAGCTCCCGGTTGATTGGCCTTTTCCGTATCTATGGTGTCATGGGGATGGGGTTAGGCATTTCAGCCACTGCTTATCTGCTGATGCCCGCTATCGACTCAGCAGTGGGTTTCGTGATGCTTTATACGCTGGCCGCAGCGTCGCTGGCTGTGTACGAACCAGCGCGTAAACAACTGGTGTTTCGAGACACACTCTATTATCACCGTGGCGGACGGCTCGGTCGCACTGAACTGTTCGCCGGGATCGGGGCGACAGCAGGTCCACTGGCCGGTGGTTGGCTGGCAGATCAATGGTCCGGTGCAGTGGTTTTCCCTGTTGCGGGTGCTGCGCTGTTGTTCGGGTTGCTGACTGTATTTTATTTGCATCATATTGATGCAGACCGGTAGCTGCGCTGAATCGCTTATGTCTGCCTGCACCATTGGCGGACAGAAATCTCCGGACAACCTAACGTTATGAAATATATGGATAATATCTTCGCGATGTTTTCTTATATAAAAAAATAATAGACATAACGACAAAAAATATTGTCTGTATTTTTGCCGTAATCTGCCCTTAAATCCGCGAAAAATGCCACCGGTAAATACCGGTGATTTGTTGAGGTTTGTCAGGCCCTGGCGGCCATTCTTAATGCGCGAGGACACGAAATGAGCGATGCATTGGACTTCGATGATGACGTTTTTGATTCAGAGGAAGAAGAGGAAACTTCCTATGATGCCAATATGAACCTCCAGCGCCATGATGTGCGCCGCAAGATTGAGGAAATGCTGGAACGTAGACGACTTCGCGAAGAGTTCGGAGATATAGATCTGGACGACTGAAGCTGAGGGTACACCCCTGCAGTTCTTCTCTTCCAGATTTGTATTCATGCCGGGCTTCGGCTGTCAGGTTGAAGCCTGGTTTTTCGTGATTGCGCGGACCACAAGCTCACGGGTTGATGGCTAAGGAACCCGTGAAATTGAAATCATTTTCGCTGGCACCAATGACGTGCGGGTCAGTGAACGTCAGTTCCCTGACATAGCCATTGCCATCTTTATTTTCTCAGATTGATATCCCTTCAATGAGTTTCAGGGTCTGTTTAATGAGGGCCTGGCGCTCATGTCCCGCCCTGTAACAGGCATAAATAGGCCGGTTAAAAGTGGGCACGCCTTTGACTGCAAAAAGGTAAGGAATTTCAGAAATATAGCTGCTGGGAAGATAGGCCGAGCCCTCGATAGACCCCAGATAGTTAACGGCGATACTGGCAAGATTTACCGTCACCGAGGCGGGCGGCGCCTCACCGAATCTGTTGGCATGGAACACGGCAAACGGTTCGCCCCAGTCTACGTAGATATAGCCCTGTGACAGTGCTCTTTGTGGCGTGATACCTTTCTCAGTTGATGCCATTACCAGTTTTAGCTGACCCACCTTAACGGAATTCAGCTCTGGAATAGCAGGTGGTTCATACAGTACCGCCAGATCCAGAGTACGTTCCTGCAGTCGCTTAACGAGCTCCTGATCCGCATGAGCCTCTGCCTGCAGGGTGACTTCAGGAATTTCTCTGGCAATATGAATCAGCTTTTCCTGCAGTGTGAAATTCCACAGCCCTGAGGTAGAGCCGATATAAAGGCGTGAAGATTGGTCTGCTGGCAGAGAGATTTCCTGCAGTGTACGTGTCCACTGGGCAATCAGCGTTTCCGCGTGTGGCAGAAGTTTTTCCCCCTCACTGGTGAGCTGTACGTTACCCCTGCTGCGAATAAACAGCGTAACGCCCAGATAAGACTCCAGCTGTTTGATACGGGCCGATACCGCGGCGGACGTCAGATACAGATTGTCTGCTGCGCGTCCAAAATGACGGGTCTTGTAGACTTCAAGAAACGTCTTCAGGTTGTCAATATCCACGGGTTGCTACCTCACACCTCTGGCTGCCGTATAAAGGCGGAAATATATCACCGAACCCGGAATTGTATAGAGAAATATTGCAGGGCAAATCACTGCCTTGATTCATAATATGGAACGTGCCAGAAGTATTCTGGTGACCGTGGTAATCCAGCATAAGGCAGAAAATACAGCGGCAAGAACCGGAAACCAGTCTGGCAACAGACACATCAACAGCAGACAGACAATGGTTTCAAAACCCTCTGTCAGGCCACCGAGGTAATAAAGTGATTTCTGGCCCCGCAGTGAAGTTGTCAGACCACGCCGGGCAGCAAATATGGCAAAACCCAGAAATGAGGATCCGGTGCCAATAAAGCTGAATATCAGTAACGCAGCCCACAAGGCGTTCTCAGGTCTGGCCAGGGCGAATCCAAATATCACTGCTGAGTAGAAAATAAAATCCAGAACAATGTCGAGGTAGCCACCCAGATCGGTAATACCCTCATGACGGGCGACTGCGCCATCCAGACCATCAGCCAGACGATTCAGCACAATACATGACGCCGCCCAACCGTAGTTTCCGGTCCAGAGCAGCGGAATACAGAAAAGCCCGGTCAGGAAGCCAGCGA